>JALSNT010000239.1 GCA_026986885.1 Desulfobulbaceae bacterium | reverse complement strand
AGTTAGATAACCTGGTAATACCGTGCTCCGGCGCAGGCGCGGCAGAGCGTTTTTCCATCTCTTTCCACGTCGCGGCAGTCCTGCACCCAGTCCCCGCATTTCTCACATTGTACCCTCCGCATCGGCCGTCCCGGCATATCATATGCGGGGATGTCGGCCTTGACCTGCTGGATGGCAAACAGTTCTTCCTGCGGCATGACTTTATAGGCGGCGAGTTGTCGCTGGTACTTGTTTTCGATTTCCGGGCAGTATTTTTTGGATAATTCCCGGGATTCCTCGCGGGCGACTATCCGCACAGCCCTGCCGGTTTCCAGGTTGACAAAGGTGGCGGCCATGATGCCGAAATCCATCCAGCGCATGGAACGTTTGCCCAGGCTGCAACCGGTGACCGACTGGATGGCGTCGGTGGCGCAACGATCTATTTCCACCAGCACGTAGAGTTTTTTGCGGTCTGCGCCCCTGGGGTCGTCAATGCCGATCAGTTCAAGTCCCAGTATGGACATGCGGACGCCGATGACCTGGCCTGCGCATATATGTCCGTGAATTTTTGTTGAAATATCAAGAAGGGTATCAAAAGACTCCATGGTCTTGCTCCGGGTAGATAAATGAGGGAACCTGGCTGCAACAGGTGTAACGGGTAAATCTAACCCGGTGTTGCGGTTCTGTCAATCCACGGCTGCCCGGTTGTCTCTGATGGTCAGCGGCCGGCGATGGGTAATTGATTGAAACAGTTCCTGACAGAAACCGCACCTGTCGCAGTTGCCGTCGCAGAGCGACAGCATGTCGATAATATCAAAGGAGAGCATGGAGTTGTCGACATGGAGATACTCCGCCAGCCAGTGGGCCGCATCGAGCAGTTCCAGCAGGTTGCCTTCATATTTACGGTTAATATAGGCAGTGATAACGTTTTGCAGAAAATCCCCGCCAAGGGTGCGGCCGCAGAGTTTGATGGTGTCGACGTGGCAGAGATAGGTTTCCACGTCTTCCGGGCGGATAAAAGGAGAACGCAGGATACGATAGGGTTCCCTGCCGAGGAGGCGGATACAGCCCAGTTCACGGTTGAGGCGGAAGGTGGAGTCCTGGCCGGAGACGTTGGCAAAGCCGATGTAGGCGTCGTGAGAGAGCTTGAACGGGCAGCGGAACAGGCATCCTTCATTGGCCAGCACTTCAATATCCATACCTGGAATTTTTTCCCTGATCAGGCGGATGGTATGGGCCAGTTGATCAAGGTTTCGATTTAACGACCGGTCAAGGAGAATTTTTCCGGGCGGTTTGAAGCGGGTATTGCCGATATAATCAAGCCAGGTGTTGACCTTGTCGTAGGAGTCTAACATGCAGTTGGCGCCGGGTACGGCCTCAAGTGCGCCGGCAAGACCAGGGGCCTCTTTAGAGAGCTTCTGCAGCAGGTAGTGGTCACAGTAGACAATACCGTCCAGCAGACCCTGGTCGGCAAATGTATCAAGGGATCTGATAATCTCTGCAATTCCCCTGTTGTCCGTCAGCAGGGAAGGCGGGAAAAACCGGCTGTTGAGCAGGGCGTATTTTTTCGGCTCGGGCAGCCGGGCAAGTCCCGACATGACTTGATTGTGCATGTCCAGCTCTTCAAGGCTAATGCGGCTGTCCAGTATGCGGGTACCGGGCAGGCTGAACTGGAGGCTGTTGACATGTTTTTTGACCGTGGTAAGAAAATCAATATACGAAGGTTCCGTTAGCAAAGGAACTGTGAGGACAGGGTTCATAGACCTTCCATATTTTTACGCAGCAGACTATGCACGGTGGCCTTGTCAAGCGCCGGTTCCGTCTGCAGAATGATTTGGGTTCCAGGATTCGCCCTGCTGATCGATTCGCCCTTTTGCGTCTGCATGGCGACCACAGTGCAGGGTAGTGATTCGATACTGCTGCCGAGATATTCCAGACGATCACCGCATTCTATGGGATTGCGGACATCAAGCAATAATGGATTTACCGACCGTACGATACCGGCCGGGACATATCCCTGACATGTTCGTATTGTATCATAGAGCATGCCCTTATTTGAAGGGCGGGCGTCAAAAAAATTTTCCGTCTGTCCCCGGGTACCGATCTTCTTTATTTCGTTGGAAAAAGACTGGGGCAAAACGATTTTTTCCGGATCGTGTCCGGAAAAAATCTGCATTTTTATCCAGTCAAGTGCGGCCCGGTAGACCCGAATTACACTGCCGACATAGCCGATGGTTTTCATCCGGCCCTCTATTTTAATAGAATCGGCGCCGGCTGCGACCAGTTCCGGCAGACGCGTCAGCAGGCAGAGGTCTTTGGAGTTGAAGATATAGGTGCCCCGTTCATCCTCCTCAACCGGAAAGTATTGTCCCGGTCGTTTTTCCTCAACCAGTTGATAGGAATAACGGCAGGGATGGGCGCAATCGCCCTGGTTGGCGTCGCGGCCGGTAAAATAGTTGGAGAGCATGCAGCGGCCGGAATAGGAGATACACAATGCCCCGTGCACAAAGATTTCCAGCTCCACATCGGTGTGCTGCCTGATTTCCCGTATCTCTTTAAGGCCTAATTCCCTGGCAAGATTCAGCCGTTTGGCCCCCTGGGCCTGCCAGAAGGCGGCAGCCGCGAAATTGGTGATATTGGCCTGGGTTGAGAGGTGGAGGGGGAGATCGGGAACCACCCGGCGGGCAAGATGAAAGATCCCGGGATCAGCGATGATCAGGGCATCAGCCCCGGCAGCCCGGAGAAAGCGCAGGTAATCGTCAAGTCCTTCCATGTCCCGGTTGTGGGCAAAGATGTTGACGGTGATATAGACCTTGACATTGTGGTCATGGGCATAGGCGATGGCTCTTTCAATGTCTGCATGGTTGAAATTACCGGCCCGCGCCCGCAGGCTGTATTGCTCGCCGCCAAGATATACAGCGTCGGCGCCGTAATGGATGGCGGTGATCATTTTGTCAAAATTTCCGGCCGGGGCCAGCAGTTCAGGGATTTTCACGGGCAATGGGATATTTTTCAGTTTATGGGCAGGAGTAAACAAACGTTGCGTAAAAGTTAATGCAGTGTCCGGACATTGTCCAGTGGTTGCCGGCGCTGCTTTGCCGGTTACAGGCAAATGTGTAATATAGCGGTTGACCGTTAAAACCGGGTGCCTTACTATATACTCTGGATTTCAGCAATGGATGATTTCAGTAATGGAGGCTGGCGATGTTGAAAAAAAATTA
>JALSNT010000238.1 GCA_026986885.1 Desulfobulbaceae bacterium | reverse complement strand
TGTCCGGAAGCCGTCAGCAATACCTTGGAGGTTGCCGAGCGCTGCAACCTTGAACTTTCCTTTGGTGAGCACCATTTCCCGATTTTTCCATTGCCTGAAGGAGAAAGCCTGGAAACCCTGTTTGAAAGGGGATGCCGGGAGGGACTGACCGCCCGCCTGGATCACCTGCGGGAACTGCAGGAGGTAAGCCCTGAGCTTGAGCAGCAATACAAAGATCGGCTGAACATGGAAATTGATGTCATCCGCACCATGGGCTTTGCCGGTTATTTTCTTATTGTTGCCGATTTTATCACCTGGGCAAAAAAAGAAAAGATACCTGTCGGCCCGGGGCGCGGCTCCGGTGCCGGCAGTCTGGCTGCCTTCTGCATGTTCATCACTGATATTGATCCCATTCCTTACGGCCTGATTTTTGAGCGTTTCCTCAACGTTGAGCGTCAGTCCATGCCCGACTTTGACGTTGATTTCTGCAAGGAACGGCGTGATGAGGTGATCGCCTATGTTCGCAAACGTTACGGGGGGGCAAAGCATGTCGCCCAGATCGTTGCCTATGGTTCCATGAAGGCACGTGCCGTCCTGCGTGACGTGGGCCGGGTTCTCGAAATCCCGCTGCCCATGGTTGACCGGATAGCCAAACTGGTTCCGGATGAATTGAAAATCACCTTAAAAAAGGCCATTGCTAAAGAACCCCGGCTCAGGGAGGCCATGAAAGACGATGCCATCCGCGAGTTGCTCAGTATTTCACAAACCCTGGAAGGACTTTCCCGGCATAAAACCATCCATGCCGCCGGGGTGGTGATCTCGCCAAAGCCAATGGTGGAATACCTTCCTCTCTGTGTGGGACCGAACAAAGAGGTCCTCACCCAGTACGACATGAAGTACACTGAGAAAACCGGCCTGATAAAGTTCGATTTTTTAGGCCTCAAAACCCTGACCGTCATCGACCGGGCCTTAAAACTCATCAAAAAGGATATCGGCCTGGATGTTGATCTGGCCAGGATTCCCATGGATGATCCCCGGACTTATTCGTTGCTGTGCAAGGGTGACAGCCTGGGCGTCTTTCAGCTGGAAAGCGACGGCATGCGCGAACTGCTCATCAAAATGGCACCGGAACAGTTCAGTGATCTGATTGCCCTTGTTGCCCTGTACCGGCCCGGTCCCCTTGATTCCGGTATGGTAGATACCTTTGTCGACACCAAGCACGGCAGACGCCCGCCCGAGTATCCCCTGCCCCAGATTAAGCCGGTTTTAGAGGAAACCTACGGCGTTATTGTCTACCAGGAACAGGTGATGAAGATCGCCAACATCCTGGCCGGTTACAGCCTGGGCGATGCCGATATCCTGCGGCGGGCCATGGGCAAAAAAATTCCCGAAGTCATGGAGGAGGAACGCGGTAAATTCATGCAGGGAGCCGCCGCGAATAATATCCCCGAGGACAAGGCCAAGTACATCTTTGATCTGATGGCAAAATTTGCCGGCTACGGATTCAATAAATCCCATTCCGCCGCCTATGCTCTTATCGCCTATCAAACCGCTTATCTCAAGGCCCATTATCCCGCCCAGTTTTTAGCCGCCCTGCTCTCCTGCGATGTTGATAACACCGACAAGGTAGTTAAGTATATCAATGAATGCCGGTCCATGAACATCCCGGTACTGCCGCCGGATATCAACGAATCATTTGATGATTTCACGGTTATCAACGACCGGGTCCGCTTTGGCCTGGCCGCCGTGAAAAACGTGGGCGGCGCGGCCCTTGATTCCATTATTGAAGAACGTGAGGAAAACGGCCCTTACAGTTCTCTTGCCGATTTCTGCGGCCGTATCGACTCTGCCAGGGTCAACCGCAAGGTTATTGAAAGCCTGATCAAGGCCGGGGCTTTTGATTCCCTGGGCGGTAAACGCGCCCAGTACATGGAAGTGCTGGACCAGGCGCTTGAACATGCCAAGGCCGTGCAGCGTGATCGTTTGAGCGGTCAGATGAATCTGTTTTCCCTTACCATGCCCGAGAAAGCCGGTGAAAAAGAACCGGAAATTGAACTGCCGGAGCTGGAAGACTGGCCTGAGCTGAAAAAACTCACCTATGAAAAGGAAACCGTGGGTTTTTTTCTGACCGGCCATCCCCTGGAAGCGGTGATGGACGACATCAAACGTGTTGCAGATACGGACATTGAACACCTGGCAGGATGGCGTGACGGAGGGGCCGTGCGCATCGGCGGGTTGATTCAGCAGGTCAAAGAACACAAATCACGCAAAGGCGACCGCATGGCCTTCACAGTGCTGGAGGATATGACTTCACGGGTGGAAGTCATTATTTTCCCTTCAACCTTTGCAAGATGCTCCCATCTGTTAAGCAGTGAAGAACCGCTCATTGTCCTGGGAACCGTACAACAGGGTGAACGGGGAGCAAAAATTATCGCCCAGTCGATCGACCGTCTCAGCGATGCCTTTGCCCGGTATGCGGACAAAGCAGTCATCCGCCTGCCGGCGGAAAAAACTTCGCGCCGGCACCTGGAGCAGATCAAAGAAATGCTCTATTCCTTTCACGGCAAGGTACCGGTGCATTTGACCCTGCACTTTGACGGTCGTGGCGAAGTAGATATTGAAGTGTTAAAAGATATGGGCATTCAACCCAGTCCTGATTTTCTTCATTCCATGACCGGCCTCTGTGGCGAAAATGGTCTGCAGATCTTTATGAAACCGGCGGAGGTCAGGAGAAAAAAGAAAAAAGGCAACGGCTGGTACGATAACAAGACTGTCCATTGATACCTGAATTGAGCTCAGTTCAGGTACTAATTGTTTTCATGCAAAACAGAGCCCGCAATCAGGGCAGGTCGGCTGAGTTGTTGGAAAGGTACAGCCGCAGGCCGGACAGGTTGCCTGTTCGGCGTGGGTGTTAAAGACCGCATCCGCATGCCTGGTATCATGGTCCTCAAGACCGGTGGAACGGACATGCTCTTCCTCCAGCACCTTCATGACCTCCTGAATATCGTCCATCCGTACCTGGAGCAGCAGTTCGGTGCCGCAGCATCCCTGCCCGCAGCTCTCCTTATCATTGACCACCAGTGCCGGGAGAAAATGATCGGCCAGCACCTTCTGTAACTCTTTCATTGCCAGCACCGGTCCCCTGCGAACGGCAACCAGCTCATCATCGGATTTGATTTCCATGTTGCGACCCGATCGCGCCCTGTTTTTTTCTGCAAGCATGGCACGCATGGCCGTTCCCGTCAGCAGGGGAATTCCACAGGAAGCACAGTTTTCTATCTCAGGCCGGTATTCATCATTGCAACCTGGGCAATATTTTAAGTCGTCGTCAATTATAAAATCCATGTTCCCCTCCTAAATTCAGGTTATTCCCTCTCCTGTTGACTGTTGTGCAGAGTCGTCCGGATCGACAGTAAAAAAATTATAAAATATAGCGACTTAAATCCTCATTTTCAGAGATGTCCGACAGCTGCTTGCGCACATAATCGGCAGTAACCGTGAAACATTCCTCTTCCCGGTCCGGGGCATCAAAAGAGAGTTCATCCAGCACCCGCTCCATAATAGTGTGCAGCCTGCGGGCACCGATATCTTCAGTCTTTTGATTGACCTGCACAGCAATGGCGGCCATGGCATGAACGGCATCTTCTTCAAAAACCAGCTCAATTCCTTCGGTGGCCATTAAGGCCGTATACTGTTTGAGCAGTGCATTCCGAGGCTCGGTCAGAATCCTGAAAAATTCTTCTTCGCCCAGGGCACTCAGTTCAACCCGGATGGGAAAACGTCCCTGCAATTCGGGTACCAGGTCCGAGGGTTTACTCAGGTGAAAGGCACCGCTGGCAATAAATAAAATATGATCGGTGCGCACCATTCCGTACTTGGTATGCACCGTCGTTCCTTCAACGATTGGCAGCAGGTCGCGCTGCACCCCTTCGCGCGACACCTCGGGCGAGCTGGAACCGCCTCCGCCCCGTGAGGCAATTTTATCAATTTCATCCAAAAAAATTATGCCGGACTGTTCGGTTTTAGCAATGGCCTTTTCCGTGACACTTTCCGTATCCACCAACCGTTCAGCTTCTTCCTTTTTAAGAAACTCCAGGGCCTCGGGCACGGGCATTTTGCGTTTATGTTTTTTCTTGGGGAAAAATTTGGAAAAGGCATCCTGCAGAGAAGACTGCATATCCTCCATGCCGGAGGCGGAAAACACCTCAACCATGGGGGCGGCAGCAGGAGCGGCAATATCTAATTCCACCATTCGTTTATCCAGCTCTCCGGAATGGAGCATCCTGCGTAATTTCTCCCGGGTCAATCCCTGGTCCTGTGCGTGCCGTTCAGCGCCGGGAGGCATGCCCTGATATTCCAAAGCCAAAACATTGTCCCCGGCAGATTCAGGCCTCCGGACACCGGCGGTCGGCAGCAAAAGATCCAGCAACCTCTCTTCCGCCATCTGATTCGCCTTGTCGGCAACATTTTCTTCCTCTTCCCGGGTGACCATATTTATTGCCAACTGCAACAAATCGCGCACCATGGATTCAACATCACGTCCCACATAACCGACTTCGGTAAATTTAGATGCCTCCACCTTAAGAAAAGGTGACCGGGCAAGATGGGCAAGTCTTCTGGCAATTTCAGTTTTGCCGACACCGGTAGGCCCGATCATAATAATATTTTTCGGCGCTATTTCATCCTTAAGTCGCGGATCGACCTGCTGCCGGCGCCAGCGGTTACGCAGGGCAATACCTACGGATCGTTTGGCATCATCCTGACCTATGATATATTTATCCAGGGCGGCAACAATCTCCCTGGGGGTAAGTGAACGTTCTTTATTTTTCATGAATTATTCGCAGGTAATAGGATAAAAATAAAAAGTGGCTGGATACAAGACGGCGATTCAAATTTTCTCAATAAGAATCCGCTGGTTGGTATAAACACAGATGGAACCGGCGATTTCCATGGCCGCACGGGCAATGGCCACTGCGTCGAGATCACTGTGCCGAACAAGGGCGGTGGCGGCGGCCTGGGCATAGGGACCGCCGGACCCGATGGCAAGGATGCCGTCATCGGCCTCTATGACGTCACCGGTGCCGGAAAGCAGTAATGAACTCTCCCGGTTGACGGCAATAAGCATGGCTTCCAGTCGGCGCAGGTATTTATCGGTTCGCCAGTCTTTGGCAAGTTCAACAGCGGCACGCAGCAGGTTACCGTTAAACTGTTCCAGTTTCTGTTCCAGCTTGTCATACAGGGTCAGGGCATCGGCGGTTGAGCCGGCAAAACCGGTAATAACCTTGTCATGATAGAGCCGTCTGACCTTACGGGCCTGATGTTTGATGATTGTCGGTCCAAGACTGACCTGGCCGTCACCGGCAACGACCACTTGATTATTATGGCGCAGGGCAAGGATGGTGGTTGAACGTATTTTCTGCATGGTTCCTCACTAATATTCCCAAAAAGCCGGAGCCGGGGAAAGAGTAAAAAAGAGTAAAAAAAGTAAAAAAAATTATGATGATGATGTATGTCTGCTTTCGTTCCCGGCCAGAGGATGGGCGGCATCATACACCCTGGTCAGATGTTCCATATTGACGTGCGTATAGCGTTGGGTTGTCGACAGGCTGACATGGCCTAATAATTCCTGAACGGTCCGCAGATCGGCCCCCATCTCAAGCAGGTGGGTGGCAAAGGAATGACGCAGGGCATGGGGCGTAACCGTCACCTGGATTCCCGCCTGCACACCATATTTATGAATCAGCCGTTCCACACTGCGCGCAGTCAGACGGGTGCCGCGACTGTTTAAAAAAAGGGCTGCGCGCTCAGGATCATGACCACGGGCCGCCCGGGCGGTAATTAATGCCTGCCGCTGGGGGAAATAACTTTTGAGAGACTCTGCGGCGGCTCTGCCGAACGGCACGATCCTCTCTTTATTCCCCTTGCCCGTCACCTTAACCATCCCGCTGTCAAAATCAAGGTCGTCCAGATTCACGGCAACCAACTCCGAAACCCGCATTCCTGATGCGTACAGCAGTTCCATAATGGCCTTGTCCCGCAGGGCAAGATTTTCTTTTTGCGGGGCATCGAGAAGACAGAAAACTTCATCCACAGTGAGAAACGATGGAATATAGCGAACCAGGCGAGGGTTGGCAATAGCCGGCATGGGATTTTTATTAATTTTACCCACTCGCTGAAGATATTTGAAAAAAGTTCGAAGCGCCGATAGCTTACGGGCAACGGATGTTGCGGAATTTTTTCCATGCAGAGAGCCGACAAACCTGCGCAGGGAATCCAGCTTCCACGGGTCCAGTTCCCCGTTGCGGCGGCAAAATGTGTACAACTCATTGACATCGGAGAGATATGATGTGACCGTTCTTGGTGAATATCCACGTTCCACACAAAGCCAATCACGAAATGCAGCAATATCAGGCATAAAAAAAGAACCCTTGAAAGCGATATAATTACGGTTTAATATGGATAAATTATCTCTGTATAAACTTTTTGTAAAGTCCGGTGGTCAATTGATCTGGGATTGCCGGGAAGTTCAAAAGCTGGAAAAAAGATGGACAGAGAATCGGCTAAGGGAGAAAAAATACCGTTGACTCGGTCGTGTACCCTGATTCCGGTCAACCGGTTTTCTTGTTTTTCTTATAAAAGAAGTAAATTATTCAGCCCGACACTGTGTTATGTTTCTAATCGCGCAAAAGCAGAGGCAAATCTGTAAGGATAATTGCGAGTGAGATTAACAGATCAGGAAAAACAGGAAATCATCCGCTATCTGGAGGCGGATCGGGAATTGCCGGATAAATACCGGTTTCTCCTGTTTGAGGACAAGCGCGAGGTGGAGCTGGTCTGGAACGGTAAAACCAACGAGGTCTGCAATATTGTTCTGCCCTTTCAGGTCATCGAGCAGGTGGACGAACCCAGGGCGGAAAAGCCGGAGGATACCAGTCCGCAGTTGAGCCTGTTCGATGAGCGCGGGCGGCAGCTTGCGGGGTGGACCAACAAACTGATATGGGGCGACAACAAACTGATTCTTTCCAGCTTGAAAAACGGCCCGCTCCGCGAGGAAATCGAAGCGCAGGGCGGCATCAAGCTGATCTACATCGACCCGCCCTTTGACGTGGGCGCAGACTTCTCCATGGACATCGCCATCGGCGGCGACACCTTTATCAAGAAACCTAACATCCTCGAAGAGATCGCCTACCGTGACACCTGGGGCAAGGGCGCGGACTCCTTTATCGCCATGATCTACGAGCGGCTCATCCTGATGCGGGATCTGCTGGCCGAGGACGGGAGTATTTATGTGCATTGTGATTGGCGGGTGAACTCTCATATAAGATTAGTGATGGATGAAGTGTTTGGCTCAAGTTGTTTCATGAATAACATTGTTTGGTGCTATCAGACAAGGCAGTTTTCAAAAAGATATTGGAACAGAAAGCATGATGACATCATAGTTTATTCAAAAACACCCAATGGTAATATTTTTAATTGGGATGATGATTTAGTTATTGAACCATATTCTGAAAACACAATAAAAAAGTATAAGTTAAAAGACGAACAAGGATACTACAGGTTATGTGGGAGAGGTATCAGTGGTAGCCCTATTAGATCAGCTAAAGACGTTGACCCTAAGTGGGAAAAAACACATCCAGAACTTGTCGTAAGAGATTATCTGGGGAAGGGCTTTGCGCCGCCTGATTATTGGAGAATTGATATAATTAATCAGGTTGCAAAAGAAAGGTTGGATTATCCAACTCAAAAACCTGAGCGATTAGCAGAAAGGATTATTGCCGCATCCTCCAACGAAGGCGACCTGGTGGCTGATTTCTTCTGCGGCTCCGGCACCCTTGCCGCTGTGGCGGAAAAGCTGGGCCGCAAATGGATCTGCACCGATCTGGGCAAGTTCGCCATTCACACCACCCGCAAGCGCATGATCGGCGTGCAGCGGCAACTGAAAAAGGATGGCAGGAATTATCGCGCCTTTGAGATACTCAATTTAGGCAAGTACGAACGCCAGCACTTTATCGGCGTCAATCCCAACCTGCGCGAGGAAGAGAAGCGTAAACAGTTGGAGGTAAGGGAAGCCGCCTTTATCGACCTTATCCTGCGCGCCTACCGGGCGGAAAGGGTTGAGAATTTCACTGCATTCCACGGCAAGCGGGCCGGGCGGCTGGTGGCGGTTGGCCCGGTGAACCTGCCGGTGACCCGGCTGTTTGTCGAAGAGATCATTCTGGAGTGCCGCAAAAAGCATATCACCCGCGTGGATATCCTCGGATTCGAGTTTGAGATGGGGCTGTTCCCCAATGTGCTGGATGAGGCGCGCGCCAAGGGTATCGACATCGCGCCCAAGTACATCCCCGCCGAGGTATTCGACAAGCGGGCGGTGGAAAAGAACCAGGTGGTGTTCCACGATGTTGCTTTCATCGAGGTCAAGCCCCATATCAAGAAAAACACCGTGGCAATTGAACTGACCGATTTTTCGGTGTTCTACTCGCAGGACTCCATCGCCCATGTCGAGGAAACACTGAAAAAGAAACGTAGCAAAATCGTAGTGGAGAAGGGCCGGATCGTGAAGGTCAGCCGCGACAAGAACGGCATCATCACCCGTGAAACACTCACCCGGCACTGGACTGACTGGATCGACTACTGGAGCGTGGATTTCGACTTTGAGAGCAAGCGGGAGATCATCCGGGTACAGAACCCCGAAACCGGAGAGATCGAAGAGCAGTGGACCGGCGATTATATCTTTGAAAACGAGTGGCAGAGCTTCCGCACCAAAAAAGACCGCTCGCTGGAGCCTAAGAGCGTGGCCCATAAATGTTCACCGGGCAGGCGCAAGATCGCGGTAAAAGTGGTGGATATTTTCGGCAACGATACCATGACTATTATCGAAGTATCGGTATGAAGAAAAAACTGCGAATGAACGCCAATGAACGTGAATTAGGAAAGCCAACCCCGTTGAATTCGACCGATTTGGAACCGATTTTAATGTTACGGAATTCTGCAACATTGTAAATGCAATCTAAAGAAGGAAAAAGTAAGATGAGCAAGAAGCACGTTCGAACTTTAACCGTTCTTGATACTGACATTCGGATCGTGCCGGTAAACGACGAGGATTATATTTCGTTGACGGATATGCTCAAGGCCAAGGATGGCGATTTTTTTATCTCAGATTGGCTGCGCAATCGCAATACCGTTGAATTTCTTGGAATTTGGGAATCTGTCCACAACCCGGATTTTAATTATGGCGAATTCGCCATAATTAAAAGTCAGGCGGGTCTTAACAGCTACAAGATCAGCGTCAAAGAGTGGGTGGCCAAAACCAACGCCATTGGACTGATGGCTAAGGCAGGTCGGTATGGAGGGACCTATGCGCACAAGGACCTCGCATTTGAGTTTGGTATGTGGATCAGCCCCGCATTCAAAATTTATTTGATCAAGGAGTTCCAAAGACTTAAAGAGGATGAGCAAAGACAGCTTGGCTGGGATATCAAGCGCAATCTCGCGAAAATTAATTATCGTATTCATACAGACGCGATAAAAGAAAATTTGATTCCACCGGAATTGACTGCGCATCAGATAAATCTGGTTTATGCATCCGAAGCGGATGTTCTGAATGTGGCTTTGTTTGGTATGACCGCCAGGCAATGGCGGGAAAAGAATCCAGATAAAAAGGGAAATATCCGGGACTTTGCCAACGCCGCTCAACTGGTTTGTCTGGTGAACCTGGAAAATCTTAACGCTCTGTTTATTCGTGAAGAGATATCACAGCAGGAGCGGTTGCGCCGGTTGAACCGTATTGCCCGCGAACAAATGTTGATTTTGACTGAAAATCACGAAGTTATAAAATTGGGTGAGGAGAAATAATGGCCCTTCATCCCGATTTCCCCGATTCCCCCCACGCCATCCTGAACCCTGATATTCGCTGGTTCCCGGCGGACGAAGTTTTGCGCGACACCAGCATGGATAAGCTGATGCCGCCGCTGGTGGCCAGCTTGCGCAAAAAAGTGAAGGAGTTTCGCGACAGTGGCTATGTTGGTGCCGGCGATACGAGCAAAAGCCTGCTCAATTGGTGGTTCAGGGAATCGCACCTGCTGCCGGGGGCCGACGGCAGCATGGCTGAGTTCCGCTATTATTTTGCCCAGCGCGAAGCCCTGGAAACGATTATTTATCTTTATGATGTGGCCGGCGCAAAAGACAAGTTTGATTTGATGCGCTTTGATTCAAGCGGTGCGGTTTCCGCGAGCATGTTTGACGAGACCTGGCGGCGTTATGTGATCAAGATGGCGACCGGAAGCGGTAAAACAAAGGTAATGAGCCTGGCCTTGGCCTGGAGCTATTTTCACAAGCTGTATGAACCGGAATCGGAGCTTTCGCGAAATTTTCTGGTGATTGCTCCCAATATCATCGTGCTTGACCGTATTTATCACGATTTCAAGGGGTTAAAAATTTTCTTTGAAGATCCGGTTCTGCCGGACAACGGATTTGACGGGCGTAACTGGCGGGATGATTTTCAGTTGACCCTGCACAGGCAGGACGAGGTCAACATCACCCGCCCCACAGGCAACATTTTTTTGACAAATATCCATCGTGTCTATGCCGGCGAGGATATTCCACCGTCTCCTGATGATGACAACACCATGGACTATTTCCTGGGCAAAAGACCGACAGGCGCAACTACGGATTCCAAGGTCGATTTGGGAATGATCGTGCGTGATATTGATGAATTGATGGTCATTAATGACGAGGCGCATCATATCCATGATGCCAGGCTTGCCTGGTTTCAGTCCATACAGGATATCCACAACCGGCTGCTGCAAAAAGGCACTGCACTATCCTTGCAACTGGATGTAACGGCAACGCCAAAGCACAATAACGGCGCAATTTTCGTGCAAACCGTTTCCGACTACCCCCTGGTGGAGGCTATTTGCCAAAATGTGGTCAAGCATCCTGTCTTACCCGATGCGGCCAGTCGGGCAAAGCTCTCAGAAAGGCAGAGTGCGAAATATACGGAAAAATATGCCGATTATATTGATCTGGGCGTAATCGAATGGCGCAAGGCGTATGAGGAACATCAAAAGTTGAACAAGAAGGCCATTCTCTTTGTTATGACCGACGACACCAAAAACTGTGATGATGTTGCCGAATATCTGGAAGGTCGTTATCCGGAATTGAAAGATGCTGTGCTTGTCATTCATACCAAGAAAAATGGTGAGATTTCAGAGGCATCCAGTGGTAAGGCGAAAGAAGAACTGGAACGATTGCGCAAGTTATCAAATGAAATAGATTCCATAAACAGTCCTTACAAGGCCATTGTATCAGTATTGATGCTGAAGGAAGGGTGGGATGTTCGTAATGTGACAACAATTGTCGGACTACGGGCTTATTCCGCCAGTAGTAACATCCTACCGGAGCAGACGCTGGGGCGTGGTTTAAGGAAAATGTATCCGGGGGGGCTTGAAGAGTATGTAAGTGTGGTGGGGACGGATGCGTTCATGGACTTTGTGGAGTCAATCCAGGCCGAGGGTGTGGAACTTGAACGTAAGGCCATGGGCGAAGGCACAAAGCCGAAAACACCATTGGTTGTTGAGGTCGACAAAGAAAATCCTCAAAAAGACATTGAATCAATAGATATTCAAATCCCGATTTTAACGCCTCGCGCATATCGGGAATACAAAAACCTGGCTGATTTGGATATAGAGTCTATGGCATTTCAGCCGGTGACATATCAAACATTCAGCGAAGAGGAACAGCGAGAAATTGTATTTAAGGATATTACCACCGGAGAGGTGACCCATACCACGATTCTGGATACGGCCGGCGTGGCGGATTATCGTTCCGTCATTGGTTATTTTACACAGACCATAATGAAAGAATTGCGACTGGTCAGCGGCTATGATGTACTCTACGGCAAGGTAAAAGGCTTTGTTCAAAAAGTTCTGTTTGGGCAGGCCGTTGATCTGGAGTCTCCAAACACATTGAGGAATCTGTCTGAGTTGGCAGCAACCAAAACCGTGCTTGAAATCTTTAAAAAAGCAATCAATGAATTGACCGTGCGGGATAAAGGTGATGCGGAAATAAGGGATACAATCAAGCTGCGGAATACGCGACCTTTTGTCGTAAAAGACCAGGGTTATTTAATGCCGAAAAAGTGCGTGTTTAATCGCATCATCGGTGATAGCCATTTTGAATTACAATTTGCCGCATTCCTGGATGAATGCAGCGATGTGGTATCTTACGCCAAGAATTATCTGGCCGTGCATTTCAAGCTGGATTATGTGAACGCTGATGGCGATATCTCTAATTATTATCCTGATTTTTTTGTGAAACTTTCTGACAATCGTGTCGTGATTGTGGAAACAAAGGGGCAGGAAGACCTGGATGTGCCACTTAAAATGGAACGGTTGCGCCAGTGGTGTGAGGATATGAACGCGTTGCAACAGGAAGTAAATTACGACTTTGTATATGTCGATCAGGAGAGTTTCGAGAAATACAAGCTAAAGTCTTTTCAAGATATTCTCGATGGGTTCG
>JALSNT010000237.1 GCA_026986885.1 Desulfobulbaceae bacterium | reverse complement strand
ATGACAAATCCAGATATTATTTGGTTTGTTGTTGATATTATTAATTTTTATTAAATCTGCCTTTTGAGGCATGATTGTTGAATAAATCCATCTCCGAGGTTGCCGACTTAGGAAGATTTTCCCCTTATCCCGGCCATGAACTTGATATTCTTTCTTTTGTAGTTTTCATTGTTTCTCGCCAAAACTCGGAGTACATTACAAGGATGATACCGTGAGGGCAACCTGGGACAACTAAAAAAGGAAATCCAGAACGGAATACATGATGGATAACAGGGAATCCGCAGATCGGATGCTGGGATAATGGCAGAAAAGACAAAAAGGATATGGGGTCGCTTAAAGGATGCATTGCATTTTCGCGGCGTACCGGATACCACCAGAGAATTGGAAAATGAAATTCAGGAGCTTCTTGAAGAAGGGGAAGAGCAGGGATTGATTTCCCACCATGAGGAGCGGATGATCAGCTCCATTTTCGATTTTCGGGAAACCATGGCTTCTGAAATAATGACCCCTTCTGCAGAGATGATTGCCGCAGACAGGGCCAGCTCCGTAACAGAGTTGATTTCACAGGTCCTTGCAGAGGGATATACACGGATTCCCCTGTTTGCGGGAACGCCTGATACCATCGTCGGTATTTTGCATGCAAAGGATCTGTTGCATTTTTGCAGCGATGCCGACCAGACCGACGATCAATTGCAGCAATATTTTCATCCGCCGGTTTTTATCAGCGAGTCGACGCCGATCATTGATCTGCTGCGTATTTTCCAGGAAAAAAAGAGCCACATGGCGATTGTCACCGATGAATTCGGGGGAGTGCGCGGTCTGGTGACCCTTGAAGATGTGATTGAGGAAATAGTTGGTGAGATAGCCGACGAACATGATCAGGAGGAAACGGAACTGCGAGTCGTGGAGGACGGTATTATTGTGGTTGATGCCAAAATAGATGTTGAGGAAGTGGAACGTTATTTTTCCTGCCGCCTGCCCGATGGTCCCTATGAATCCATCGGCGGATTGATCCTGCATCGTCTGGGAGAGGTGCCGGACAGGGGGGGCAGGGTTATTGTCGATGGACTGGTTTTTACCGTGCTTGCCGCTGATAAACGGCGAATTAAAACGGTCCGGATAGAAAATAGACAATGACCACACACGCCCAGACAGCAGGTCTTGCCAGGTGGCATTCTCTTGCCGCCGCCGTCGGCACCGCTTTTATGCTCTTTCTTGCCATGCCTGGATATTTCGGCTGGTGGCCGCTGCTTTTCGTCGCCCTGGCACCTTTGCTGGCAACAGCCCTGTATCTGCCGCCTCTACGTTCCGGCTGTATGGGGATGTTGTTTGGTTTTTGTTATCATCTATTGACATTACACTGGATTGTTGTGGTGCTTGGCCGTTATGGCGGGTTGCCGCCCTGGCTCAGTGTGCCTGCCCTGGTGTTGCTGTCCATGTATATGGCCCTGTACAGTGCCCTGTTTTGCTTTTTTTTCAGTCTGCTTGCCGGACGCTCATGGAACCGGGAACGTTCGGTGGCCGTATCCGTCTGGATTGCTCCGATACTCTGGGTGGGCCTTGATTATCTGCGTGGTGTTCTTTTTACCGGCTTTCCCTGGCTTGATCTCGGCTATGGCCTCTCGTCCCAGCCGGTACTTATTCAGGCTGCTGATCTGGGGGGGCATCATCTTCTGAGTTTTGCGCTGGTGTCGGCCAACGGCCTTGTCGTTGCCTTTATCGATCGACAACGTTCATTGGTGCGGTGGAATCTTCGCAGGGAAAAGCGAGCCCTGGTGCTGGCCTGCTGTTTTCTGATTTTTGTTTTTGGTTATTCAGTTGTCCGTTTTCGGGTAATGCCGTCCCTTTTTCGCCATTCCCTGCAGGCAGAGATCACGATAGTTCAGGGAAATATTGCCCAGGATTTGAAATGGAGTCCGGAGAAGAAAAAGCAAACCATAAACATCTACGAACAACTCTCGCGCCGGGCTGTAACAGAGCATACCACGGAACTGTTGGTTTGGCCGGAAACGGCCCTGCCCTTTTATCCGCAGCAAGATCCACTTGCGGTGCGTGTTGCCGGGCTGGCTGAAAAGGAAAATCTGTATCTGTTGACCGGGGCCCCTACTTTTCAGGTAACGGGTGCAGGTACGCGGCAACGGGTTTCATATTATAACAGCGCCCTGTTGATCAATCCTGAGGGCAGGATCGTTGGTATGCATGCCAAACAGCATCTTGTGCCCTTTGGCGAGTATGTGCCGCTGCGAAAATTTCTCCCCTTTCTCTCTCCTCTGGTTGAACATATTGGAGATTTTACCGCCGGCAGCTCCAGCCGGCCTCTCGCCGTCGGCAGACAACTGCGGTTGGGAATTTTAATCTGTTTTGAATCAATTTTTCCCAAGGTTGCCCGGGATGAGGTGGCAGCAGGCGCCAACCTGCTCGTCAACCTGACCAACGATGCATGGTATGGCCGGACGAGCGCCCCTTATCAATCCATGGCCATGGCTGTATTACGGGCGGTGGAAACAAAAAGATCTCTTGTGCGGGCAGCTAATACGGGCATCAGCGCCTTTGTTGAACCAGACGGCAGGGTAGTGCGGCAAACGGCAATTTTTACCCCTGCGGCAATAACGGAAAAGGTCCCTGTTTTTGAAAAACAGACGGTCTTTGTACGTGGCGGTTATGTGTTCGGCGCCGTCTGTCTGTCCTGTATGCCCATCCTCATTTTTTTGCGGAAAGTGCAACTTTAACAACTGTTTTTGAATGCCGTTGTCTGTAATATTATATCGGTACGCCGGCAATCCAAAAAATAGTTGATAAAAAAAATAAATTTTCTTGTTTTTTTTTGGTTTGTTCTGTTATGTTGCCATTATAGTGTTAGTGCGTAGTGCTGTAGAGAAGTAAAGACATCATACAAATGTATGGTACCTGAATTAATTCGGGTGGTAATGTTTTTGTTGCCTTGAAGCCTTACGCGTCATCCAGAACATTCAGCTCATATTAAGGAGAACAAGAGAGCAATGTTACAAGGAACAGTAAAATGGTTCAATGAATCCAAGGGTTTTGGTTTTATTGAGCAGGAAGACGGAAAAGATGTTTTTGTCCATTATTCAGCCATTCAGGGAAGTGGGTTTAAGACATTGAATGAAGGTGACAAGGTAGAGTTTGAAGTGGTTGACGGCCCCAAGGGACCTGCCGCTGCAAACGTACAAAAGGTGTAATTTCAGACTCAGCTGGTTGTTGCTGTGACAATCGGTTGAGACAAGAAACGGCTCAGGCCGTTTCTTTAAATCCCGGTAACCTCTGTGTTGCCGGGATTTTTTTTATGGCGGTTTGCGGGAGAACGGTTATTTTACAGAGGCTTGGCCCTGAATCGGTATCCTCGTTTTTTCCCATTACTGTTTTTTGTCGTTACCGGCGTGAAGATTGCACTTATTCAGACAAATCCGATTATTGGAGATTTTAACGGCAACCTGAAAAAGATGCGTGCCTGTCTTGACCGTGCCCGGTCGGCGGGCTGCGCTCTTGTGGTGTTTCCTGAACTTTCTCTCTGCGGATATCCCCCCCGTGACCTTCTTGAACGAACCTCTTTTCTTGATGCCCATGATGCGGCCCTTGATGATTTAGTTCGATCCGTACAGGAGACAGGGTGTGTGGTGGGTGCTCTTGAGCGACGAGAAGGGGACGGTAAGCAACTGTATAATTCAGCATTTTTTCTTCATCGGGGTAAAATATGCTGTCGGGTGCGCAAGCAGTTGCTGCCCACCTATGATGTCTTTGATGAGTGCCGCTATTTTGAACCGGGCACTCCTTCACCACCTTTTTCCTTTCAGGGAAAAATCATAGGCCTGTCCGTGTGTGAAGATATCTGGCAGGAACAGGAAAAATATCCGGTTGATCCGATTGCGTCTCTTGTTGCCCGTGGTATGGTGCCTGATCTTTTGATTAACATTTCCGCCTCTCCATATCACCATGGTAAACTTGCACAGCGATATAATATTTTTTCTTCACTCTGCAGACGCCACCAACTGCCTCTTTTCTATGTCAATCAGGTCGGTGGTCAGGATGAATTGATTTTTGACGGGCATTCCCTGGTTCTGGATGAGGCTGGAGAGGTTCGGGCAGTTGGCCGGGGCTTTGTCGAAGATATGATAATTGTTGATACGGAGAACCTGCAGCCGCAGGTTTTTCGTCCAGCACCCGCTGATTCGGTTGATCAGGTTCTTGAGGCCTTGAGCCTGGGCCTGCGGGATTATATGAAGAAAATCGGTTTTCAGCGCGCGCTTATCGGCCTGTCCGGCGGTATTGATTCCGCAGTGACCGCTGCAATTGCCTGTCGAGCATTGGGGCCGGAAAATGTTTTCTGCCTGGCCATGCCTTCACCCTACACCTCACAGATGTCGATTGATGATGCGCAGGCATTGGCTGATAATCTTGGTTGCGGTTTTGACCAGATCTCAATCGTCGATGTCATGCAGGCATTTACCGATACCCTGGCGCCGTTTTTTGCAGGGATGGCGGAGGACGTTACTGAACAAAATCTGCAGGCACGAATACGGGGCACTCTCCTGATGGCTTTTTCCAATAAAAAGGGATACCTGTTGCTGTCAACCGGCAATAAGTCGGAAATGGCGGTCGGGTACTGCACTTTGTATGGGGATATGAACGGTGGCCTGGCCGTCCTGGCCGACGTTCCCAAGATTATGGTTTATGAACTGGCAGAAGTGATCAATCGGGGACGGGAGGTGATTCCGTTGCGGATTATCACGCGGCCGCCGAGTGCGGAACTAAAACCCGAGCAACTGGATCAGGACGATCTGCCTCCTTACGAGGTGCTTGATCCCTTGCTTAAAGGATATCTTGAGGAATTTTTGGGCGTGGATGAGTTGGTTGCCCGTGGTTTTGAGCGGGATGTGGTTTGTGATGTGATCCGCCGCGTCAAACAAAATGAATATAAACGACGGCAGGCACCCATCGGACTCAAGGTGACGTCCAAGGCGTTCGGCTATGGCAGGCGCTATCCGGTGGCCCAGGGGTTTAGCGAATGAGGATGATAAGTCATGTCCGGTAAACCACCTCGAAGGCTTATTGCCGCCCTCGTTATTATACCTTTTCTCTTTATGCTGTTTGTCTATCTCTTTTATCGTGAAGAGGAGACCGAAAGACCGCAGCAGTTGTTTGTGACGACTCCCGGATATGTGGAGATGTGCCTGAACTGCCATCAGGACGTACATCTTGATGCCGCCCATGATTCAAGAGTAGTGGGCTGTTCACCCTGCCATCTTGGTGATGCCCTGGCTATTGACAAGGACAGGGCTCACCGGGGAATGGTCCTGAATCCCGGCGACCTGCGGGTGGTTGAGAAGACCTGTGGTGTTGAGGGATGCCATCCGGCAGACCCGCATAAGGTAAAGAATTCATTAATGGCCACTAACCGGGGAATTTTGTCAACCCTTCTTTATTACTGGGGGGAGCGTGATACCCAGGATGCGGATATTACGGTGGAGCAACTTCTGAAAAGTGGTGAGACTTCACTGGCCCTTGATTATTTCCGTAAACTCTGCGCCACCTGTCACTTGTGGAAGCAGAAAAATGATATGCCTGAAGCCCCGGCTTTTTTTAACGAAAAGGGTGGGGGCTGTACGGCCTGTCATAGTGTTCCCGCAAAGGGCAGCGGCAAAACGGCTACTCTTGAGTCTATGGCTGCGGAAATACAGCCGCCTGCGAAAAAAAAGAAAAAGCCCCACCCGTTGATTATTAAAAAAATTCCTGAAGAAAACTGCATTCGCTGTCATAACCGGTCCGGTCGGATCGGTATTTCCTATACCGGTATTTTTGAATCGGAAGGGTACGGCACACCTTATAAAAAGGGGCATCTTTCTGCAAATCGGCTGCCGGGAAACCGGTTTTATCTGAAGATTGCCGAGGATATCCATCATAAAAAGAAGATGGCCTGCATCGACTGCCACACCCGGGAGGAAGTAATGGGCAACGGTACCAGTTATGCCCATTATGAAGAGCAGCTGGAGATCGGATGTACGGTCTGTCATAGCATTGCACCCGGCGTTACCCGCAAGGGCAACAAGCTGACCAATGTAAAAAAAGAGAAAGACCATTATATCCTGGTGGGGCGTAATAACAATAAACACTATCCATTAAAACCACCCCTGCCTGCAAGTTGTCTGTATCCAGGCCATAAGCGGCTTACCTGTGAATCATGTCACTCAACCTGGGTTCCCCAGTGTTACGGTTGCCATGCCAAGCGGGATAAGCGGGAAACTCATCTTGATAAATTAACCCTGAAGGAGACCAAAGGCTGGTGGGAAGAGGGCCGCTCCTATATCCGTTATGAGAAACCCATGCTTGCCGTCTGGGGTAAAAAGGTGGTTATCGTGACGCCAGGCTGCCAGGATGTGGTGACCTTAATTGACGAAAAGGGCAAGGTGAAGGGCGGCTTTAACCGCTTTACCATGGCCGCTATCAGTCCGCATACCACGCAGGAAAAAGGGCGGGATTGCGCCGACTGTCACCGTTCACCAAAAACCCTGGGCCTGGGAACGGGTACCGTGGCGAAAAAAAATGGTACATGGAAATTTACGCCTGTGGATCAAGGGGTGGAAACCTTGAACGGCAAGACGGTTGGTTTTGATAATTTTGTCACCATTGATGGTAAACCGTTGCAGCACGGTTCAAGGAAAAACCTGCGGCCCTTTAACGGAAACGAGCTGCACCGCATTTTACGAGTGGGGCTCTGTCTCAGGTGTCACAAAACTTATGATGACCCGGCCTACAGGAATTACGATCCCCGGCGTCCCTGTCCGGTCTATAAGGAACCCTGATCCGGTGTAAAATACTTTACAGAATCTGCCGGAGGCAGTATTTGTTAAATGTTCAAACGATTAAACGTTCAAACGCTCAAACGCTAAAACGCTCAAACGTTCAAAGGTTCAAACGCTTAAACGTCTGATCATCTGAAAAAGAACCGAAAAGGGAAAAATCATGTGGAAAAATATTCAACCGGCACCACCGGATTCAATCCTGGGGCTGACCGAACAATTCAAAAAGGATCAAAACCCGGCCAAGGTGAATCTGGGCGTTGGGGTTTATAAAGATAACAGCGGCAATACTCCCATTCTCGGGGTTGTCAAGAAGGCGGAACAGCTGCTGCTTAAACGGCAGAAGACGAAAAGTTATCTGCCCATTTCCGGGGATCCTTCCTATGGTCGGGCCGTGCAGCGCCTTATTTTCGGCGAGGAGAGTGAAACCGTTCAATCGGCACGAGCAATAACCGTGCAGGCGCCTGGTGGAACCGGTGCGCTTAAGGTGGGCGCTGACCTGCTTAAACGCTTTAATCCACAGGCCAGGGTCTGGGTCAGTTCTCCGACCTGGGCCAATCATAACGGTATTTTTGGTGATGCCGGTTTTGAAATAGAGAGCTATGGTTATTATAATCCTGAGAATAAGGATCTCGATTTTGACCGTATGCAGACGGATCTTGCCCGTATTCCTGCCGGAGATATTGTGGTACTGCACGCCTGTTGCCATAATCCGTCGGGTGTTGATCCGACCTGTGAGCAGTGGAATCAGATTGTACGGATTGCTGACAAGCAAGGCTGGATGCCGTTTCTTGATTTTGCCTACCAGGGATTTGGTGCCGGTATTACCGAGGACCGTTATGCGGTTGAAAGGTTTGCCGCCACCGGCAATGATTTTCTGGTAGCCGGTTCTTTTTCAAAGAATTTCGGCCTTTATAACGAGCGTACCGGTGCCTTGACCGTAGTTTGTCCAAGTTCGGCAGAAGCTCAGGTGGCCATGAGCCATGTCAAGAAGGTTATCCGGACAAACTATTCCAATCCGCCTGCCCATGGAGGTCTGACTGCGGCAATCATTCTTGATGATGATGGCTTGTACCGGCAGTGGTTGCTTGAACTGGCTGATATGCGCGAGCGTATCAAGGATATGCGACGGGCTTTGGTTACCGGCCTTGCCGCAGCCGGTGTGGACGGGGATTTTTCATTTATTGAAAAGCAGCGTGGTATGTTTTCCTTTTCAGGCCTTACCGATGAGGTGGTCGATTGGCTGCGGACGGAGAAGAGCGTTTATATGGTCGGCGGCGGCAGGATTAACCTGGCCGGCTTGACGACTGAAAATATTGATTACGTTTGCGCTGCCATTGCCGTTGCCTTGAAGGGAGGAGCCTGATTTTCATCCATAACATAGGACGGAAGCCTGAGATCCGTATCGGTTATGCCTTGTTTTTCTGTGCGTGGTACTGGGAGAGCAGGGTTTGCAGTTTCCATGGTGAAGAGAGACATTCACGGCCGATTCCACATTCACTGATTACTTCGCAGAAACTCAAAAATTCATCCATAAGGCGGGTGACCACCTTTTCCTTGTGCTGGATGATCCGCAGTTGACGACGCATGTTCAGTCCTTCAATAGGTAAAATTTTCAGCCATCCCTGTTCTGCCTCCCGGCAGACTGTAAGTTGGGAAAGGCAGGCGGCGCCAGCCCCTGATTCTACAGCTTTTTTGATGGCCTCGGTGTGTCCAAGCGTGGTGACAATCTGCAGGATATCGGCATGACGTCCAAGTTTTTTCGTGAAAATCTCCGCTGTCCCTGAACCCTTTTCCCGCATAACCCATTTCGTTTCCCGCAGGTCTTCCGGTATCCTGAAAACTTCTTTCTGTCCCATGGGATGGGACGGACTGACAATGATTGCCAGTTCGTCCTCAAACCAGGGAACGGCTCGCAGGGAATCGACACTGATACTGCCCTCGACAAAGCCAAGATCCGCCTCTCCTTTCTGGACCATCTTTTCGGCAATCAGAGTATTGGCCACCAGCATATCGATATGGGCCTCGGTATGCAACCGCATGAACGAACCGATCAAATAGGGGAGTACATAATTGCCGATGGTGGAGCTGGCGACCACCTTTAAGGAACCGGCAACCGAATCCCGCTTTTCCGTCAACATGCTCTCAACGTTGACGACCTGGTAAATGATCTCCTTGGCCAACGGCAACAGATAGCGGCCCCGGTCGTTGAGGAGCAGACTTCGACCATGGCGATCGAACAGTGGGCCGCTGAGCTGACTTTCCAGCTCGCTGAGAGCCATGCTGACAGCGGATTGCGTCAGGTAGAGATTTTTGCTGGCGCGCGTAACCTGCTTTGTTTCGGCAACGGCAATAAAGATCTCAAGTTGTCTGAATGTAATAGCCATGATTATTTATCAGTCGGATTGAATGAAGGTATTATTAAAATGAGCCATTGTTCCGCCACGATAACATGTAGTATGCAGAAGAGAAATGATTTTGTTCATTTGTCAATAAATATTTTCCTGCTGTGTAACTGTTGATATTTTCGTTTTTTACTGACATTGAGTGTCTAATCTTCCATTTATAACATTTATATTTATATTTTTCATCATAAAAATAAATATAAATTTGCATTGCATACATGCCACAGAGTAGGGTGATGGGTAGCCCCTTCCCCCGACAAGAGAGTTATTTGAATACCCTTAATTTTTTATCCCGCTTTTCGGATGTTTGATGCCGATGTTAAAGAGCAGGGCGGCAAGCACCATAATGATGGCGATAATGGCAAAGGCAAGGCGAAAGTCCCGGCCGGAAGACATACCGATGAGCAGACCCGCTAAAATAGGACCCGAGGCATGGCCGACATCATAGAGGGTGCCGAAAACACCCATGGCCGAGCCTATATTGTCTTCTCTGCAGAGATCGGCAACCATGGCCGCAGCCGACGAGGTAACAATGGCCTCTCCCAGGCCGAAAACAGCGGCCAGGAAGAGGAGGGCAAAATAATTTTGCATCCATGGGATCATGGTAAAGGGGACGGCACAGACGAACATGCCCCAGAAGAGCAGGGGCTTGCGACCATGTTGATCCGATATTCTTCCCATCAGTGGTTTGGCAAGCACGGTCATCAATATCTGCACGCCCCAGAGCAGTCCCGCCTGGAATTCCGTGTATCCAAGCACGATAACGATGTAAATCGGCATGAAGGCTTCCATGGAGCCGACGGAGAGATTTTGCACCCCTTCCATGTTGCTGGTTACCATGATGCGGCGGTCCGTCAAAATATCGCGGACACTTTTGCCGAAATGGCGCAGGACGGCGGAGACCGTACTGCGTTGGTTCTTATTCCCCCTTTCCGGAGCGCTCAGTCCTCTACTGGCCCATATTCCAGTGATCAGGGCTGCCATTCCCATGGCCGCGACAACACCATAGATAATATGAAAGTGAACCAGCTGGGATTTACCTCCCTTTGCCATCCAGGTCAGCAGTAATCCGCCCAGGGGGGCGCCGATAAGATTGCCGATAATGGTCACCGAGGAGAACCAGGAGAGCATTTCGCCGCGCTTGTCACCCGCGGTATCCACCACGACCGCCATGATGACCGGACCATAAATGGCGGTGGCAAAGCCATGAAAAAAGCGGACGATAAGCAGGGACTCATAGGTGTTGACCCAGAGATAGGAAAAGGGAATCAGGGCAAAGAAGAGAAGGCCGCAGATCATGGTTCGCCTGCGTCCGATAATATCGGAAATGACGCCGGCCGGCATCTTGAAAAAGATGCCGGTCACCGTGGAAATGGCAACGGCAAAACCGATGGCCTCAGGGCCGACGCCGAAAGAGGCGGCAAAGAGCGCCAGCACAGGAGTTCTTGCCAGTGCATACGAGGCCTTGGCAAGAAAGCCGGAGGCGCATAGTCCTGTAAAATTGCCTTTCGCCTGCATCTGTATCTGTCTCTCCTGATTGTAGTTGCTCAATTTAGGTGTTAATAAGTTTTAGCGCCGATTATGGATTACATATGCAGCCTAACCGTACTTTATGCGAGCAAATGTTGTTTTTTCCTTCGGGAAGACGGTAACTGACCGGATCAGCGAACAGAAAAGTCATTTACCTGTCAAGGTCACTACTATAAATAAGAGATTATGTCTACGAAATAAAGGAGTTGCAAGTCAGCATCAGGAGACGGGCAGGGACCAGCCTGTTGTTCCGGCCTGCCCCCTGTGGCGCTGTCATGGAGGAAGATAATTGTATTTACAACAAACAAAAAAAGTCATGAAACATATAACAGTATTTCTCCTGGTCGGTCTCTTCCTGCAGGCAACAGCTTATGCCGGGAACAATACCCATAATCTTCTGCTTCTTCTACGGCCTCGTCACGTCCATTACACCGGCTGGGGCGCGGTCTCTCCAGGTCCGCAGGATCGACCTGTTCGCTCCTGGCTCGATCAGTTTTCACATGTTGCTCCGGTACGGGTCACAACAACACTTGCGGATGCGGTAACCCGATGTCCCGATACCGGGGCCTGCGTCATTGAGGTTGGCGATATTATCCTCCCCGGCACCTTCTATCTTGCCAGGTCAAACACCAAACTCATTGGCCTGCCGGGAAACACCATGACCTTTGCGGATTCGGGAGGCGGCAGTTTTATTGAACTGGAAAGCAATGTCCACGACATCTGCATTAAAGGGTTAAATATGGATGGCCAATCCCATGATTATGGAAATAAATCCATTTTCGGCATCATGGTCAATGGCGAAAACATACGCAACCTTGCTGTTCTGCACAATCATATCCATCACTTCCATAGTGACAGTGATGCCCACGGGATTGCAGTTTACGGAACCGGCAAGCAGCAGAATACCGTGGTTACAAACGTCATCATTGACCACAATACCCTTAACAACATGCGTACCGGTTCAAGTGAAGTCATTGCCGTTAACGGTAATGTCACCCATTGGCAAGTGACGGACAATACCATCAGCCATGTAAACAATATTGCCATTGATGCCATCGGTGGCGAGGGCACCTCACCAGTACGGAATGTCAATGGCCGTATACTGCCGGGAACCCTTGATGCCGCCCGCTACGGTTTTATTGAAAACAATACGGTTCTGGATATGACCACTCGCACCAATCCTGCCTATGGCAATGAACATTCCTGGGGCGGAGCCATTTATATTGATGGCGGCCACCATATTCGGGTAACCGGCAACACGGTCACGTCTGCTGAATGGGGGTATGACATCGGCGCAGAAAACTGTGTTAAATCCAGTCATATTTTTATGGAAAACAACCATGCTTCCCAGAGTTATTTTGGAGATTTGTATATCGGCGGCTACGCAGCCGGAGGCTTTGCAGAACACCCGGAAATCGAGTGTGATCCCCGGGTTTCCATTGATGACAATGAAGGTCATGGTTATGTGCTTAATGTAACCATAAAAAATAATACCTTTACCACGCCGTCGGGCTCAGCACATTTTGTGGGCACCATAGAAACCGGTAAACGAATTCGTCATACCATTATCATTCACCCCGGCTTTACGGCTCAACACCCAAACGGTAATGTCAGCGGCGATGACAATTCTATTCGGACCGGCGAATAATCATCATTTTCTGTCGTTACAGTCCAATACCGTCACCTGATACCTCTGTGGTGAAGACGGCTGTAACGGGTCGGCATAATGGGATCTGAATTGGATTCAGGTGGGAGTGTGGAGGCGGGAATGGAGCCGGCAGGAGGATATAATGTATC
>JALSNT010000236.1 GCA_026986885.1 Desulfobulbaceae bacterium | reverse complement strand
CAGGACTTCAGTTTGTTTTCTTTTCTGGAAAAAATGGCAACCAGAAGCAAGGTTAAAGATCATATCGCCTTTATGAAACCTTCCTCGGTGATCGGCGAAGGTGAACTCCGTCAGATCATGGTGGAGATGAAGCTGCAGGCCATTGGTATTCAACAGCTTGTTGATTTCCTCAATCAGATCGAATCTCCTGTAAATGTTGTCACTGTAAAGCGATTGTCCATTCAGGAAAATAAAAAAATACCGGGAACCCTTGATGTGCTTGTGCAGGCAATCAGCATAGCTCGGCCGGAGAAGAATAATGATTGAACAACAACCAATGGGCAGGGGAATATAATGATCCGTCGGTTGCTGTCAATGACCGGTTACCTGCTCTATACCCTGCTGGTCCTGATTATTCTGCTGTGGTGGAAATTTCCGGCGGCTACGGTAAAAACCTGGCTTGAGCAGCAGCTTAACAGCAGGTCGCCCGGCTACGTCTGGAAGATTGAATCGCTGAAACCCGTGCTGCCTGATCATATCCGGCTGACCGGTATTTCCGTGATTCCGGTTCAGCGGCAAAAACAGCAAAAACAGACAATGCCCCTGCTGCATGTCGAGCAGCTTGATCTCATCCCTGATCCTGTGCGGATATTGAGTAAGAGTAAACTGATCAGATACAGGATGCGGTTGTTCAGCGGCACGGGAGAAGGGCGGCTTGTTTCCTCGTCAAATTTTCACAGTGTTGAATGGAATGGACGCTTTGAGAAACTGCAGATCAAACAGATGAAGGCCTTGCGTACCAGTTTACGGCGAAAGCTTACCGGAACCGTTACTGGTGATTTTTCCTGGCAGGGAGACTTGCAACAAAAGGGAAAAACGCAGATCAGCGGTCGGGTCGTCATTGTTGATGGGATTTTGCCGTTTCGTAAACCGATTCTTGGCATGACGAGTTTACCTTATACGAAAATTGAAACGGGATGTATCTATCAGGGGGGGAAATGGCTTCTGAAAAAGGGGAAGCTTATCTCAACCCGGCTGACCGCCACTTTCAGCGGCCGGATCGATCCGGCCGGCACCATTGCAAGTTCCGGCTTGCAACTCAATGGTGTTCTGACTCCCCGGTCCGAACTGTTTTCCGGGAACGGGCGGCAGCAGATGGCCGGAATGATACGTTCTTTTCTTAAGGATGGCGGGCTTGCTTTTACCGTCAGCGGGACAGCGGCCGAGCCGGGTATTAATTTTGCAAATGGTTTATCCCGGGCCATGGATCGTTTACAGGGCAACAGGAGGTAGTGTGCTTCGTCGACTGATGATACTTCTGTTGCTCTTTGTTCTTGTTTACGCCGGTGTTCATTTCTGGTACGGACGGTTGGCAAAGCGACTGCTCACCACCCCTTTGTCAGGGACACAACCCCCTGCCGCCCAATCGGTACCGGTAAGGAAAAATTTGCAGAAGTCTTTGTTGCCGCAGCAGAAAAAAGATACAAAAAATAACGGGGAGCAGTATCAATCAATTGTCAGTCGCAATATTTTCGAGGCCGTGTTGGTGCAGGAGGGCGGGGCAGAGAAGAAAACCGCTGTCAAGGTAAAGGAAGAGCCGAAGGAGACGACGCTTAAGCTGGTACTCCAGGGCACGGTAAGTGGTAATGAACGGGATGCCCGGGCAATAATTGTTGATGAAAAAACAAAAAAACAGGATCTTTATCAGGTCGGCGATGCCGTGCAGGGCGCATTGATAACCGCTATTAAGCGGGGTAAGGTTATTTTGGAGTTCAACGGCAGAAAACAGTTTTTGTTGATTAAAGAGCGGAAGGCCGGTGCAAAGGGGATTGATCGGGGTGAATTCATGCCGCAGCCTCCCTCTTCCGGTCTTCAACGTCAGGAATCCTCTTTTTCCCGGAGAGAGGGCAGGGCGCCCGCGCCGGTTGTTCCGCATCGCCGGATAAGCTTCAGGCCGAAAAAGCCTGTTCGTCGGCCGGAGCAGGAAAAAGCAGATTTGCCTGTTTTTGATGAAGGTTTACCTGCAGACGGGGCTTCACAAGGGCTCGCACCGGAGTTGGAAGAACTCAATAATTAGGAACCTGAATTGAGCGATTTTCAGGTAGGAGCTGTCCAGCCTGTCTGCGGACAGTTATTTCGTCGGAACCGGAAGTAATGTTTTGGACATTCCGGAAGAGAGAACCGTGAGAAGAAAAACGACTAATATCGGGGTAACGAATGTGCGTTCCATGCGTGTAAAAATATGTAGTGTTCTGCTCGGTCTCCTGTCAATGCTGTTGTGTTTCTCTACGTCGTTGCAGGCCGCCCGTCCAGGTACCGTGCAGCCGCGTACTTCCCTGTCGGGCCGGTACGTGACCATTGATTTTAATGATGTGGATATAAATCTATTTATCAAATATATCAGTGAGTTAACCAAAAAGAATTTTGTTGTTGACCGGGCGGTTCGCGGCAAGGTGACCATTATCTCCCCGACCCGGATATCCGAGGAGGACGCATACAAGGTCTTTGAATCGGTGCTGGAGGTGAACGGGTTTACCACGGTTCCCAGTGGTTCAATCATAAAAATCGTGCCGGCGGTTCAGGCACGTTCCAAGGCTATTGCCACCATCCGTAAATCCGGCGTCAATTATCCAGAGGACAAGGTCGTCACCCAGATTATCAAATTGAGCAATGCCGACCCTGTGGAGGTGAAGAAGATCCTGGCGCCCCTGGTCTCCAAGACCAGCGTGGTTATTGCCCATTCGGAATCGGGCATGCTGATTATCACCGATGTTCAGTCCAATATTGATCGGCTGCTGGGTATTATCAAGGCGATAGATGTCCCATCAATTGGTGAAGAGGTGGCTATCCTGCCCTTGAAGTATGCGTCGGCCACCACGGTGGGCAAATCCATAGACCAGCTCTTCCAGGCAGCGGTCAGAAAAGGTGTGCGCCGTCAGCGAATCCGGGTCATTCCCTATGAGCGAACCAACTCGCTTATTGTTTTTGCGCCGCAACCGCAGATTAAAAAGATAAGAAAACTGCTTGCCCGCCTCGATAAGGAAGTTCCCCGGGGCGAAGGCAATATCCATGTCTATTATCTGCAGAATGCGGATGCCGAGGAAATGGTCAAGGTGCTGACCAATCTTCCTGAAAAGAGAAGCACCGGCAAGAAAGTCCGCACCCGGGCGCCTGCGATTTCAGATCAGGTCAAAATTACCGCCGATCCTGAAACCAATTCCCTCATTATTACCGCCCCG
>JALSNT010000235.1 GCA_026986885.1 Desulfobulbaceae bacterium | reverse complement strand
GTTACCGGTGTCCGACCCTGCAGGTAACAGGAAAAAAAGGAAAAAAAGAATCTGGCTGCATATTGCTTCGGTGGGGGAAATTCAGGTCGCCGAAAACCTGATCAACGAGCTGGCGTGCCGTGGCGAGTTCCAGTTTTTTCTGACAGTAATGACCGAACAGGGCCTTCGCATTGCACAACAGAAATTTGCAGAGCGGGTCATCTGTCTTATGGCACCGCTTGACATACCCTGCCTTGTCCGGCGGGCAATTGATCATATTCGACCCGATGTTTTCCTCTGCGTGGAAACCGAACTCTGGCCGGCCCTTCTTGATGGTATGCGGCGGGCAAAAGTGCCCATGGCACTGATAAACGGCAGGATGTCCAGCCGATCTTTTCGCCGTTACCAGCTGGTTGCAGGGCTGATGCGCCGACTGCTTGCAGGTTTCCAGGCCATAGTCGTAATCAGTCCCGGGGACGGTGATCGCTTTGGCGCCCTGGGAGTACGGAAAAATCGCATCCAGGTGAGCGGCAACAGCAAGTACAGCGCCGGCACAAAAGAACCGGCGGCGATGCGCGCCCATTACCGACAAAAGCTGAACCTTGGGTCGGCAACCGTGTTTATCAGCGGCTCCACCCGTAGCGGCGAGGAAGAATTGCTGCTGCCGGTATACCGGCGACTACGCCTGCTTACCGACAACCGGCTGGTATGGATTATCGCCCCCAGGCATTTGCAGAGGATTCGCGGATTACAAAATTTTTTCAGCGGCCGGCACCTGGCAACCACTTTGTTTTCCATGTGCGATACCGATAAAGAATCGGCCGATATCATCCTGGTCGACTGCATGGGCGAGCTGGCTGATCTGTACGCTGCCGGTGACTTTAATTTTTGCGGCGGCAGCCTGGTCGACAAAGGCGGACATAACATCATGGAGGTCATTTACTGGGGCCTGCCCGTCTATTTTGGTCCATATACGCAGGACTTTACCGATGCCGTTAACATGGTCGTCCCTGCCGGCGCCGGTTTCCAGGCGGCTGACGCCGAGGAGTTGGCAACATTATTGATCAACCATATTCACGACAGAAACAGATATAATCAGGCATGCCGGGCAGCTTCGGCGCTCAGGGTGCGACAAAACAAGGCCGTACATGAACAGGCCGATACCGTCTGTCGGCTGCTGCAAGCGGCTCAATGATACTGGCGCTGCAGATGGTTGCAGAAACGGGTAAAATCTAAATTGAGCGTTTCATTCATTCGGAATCTCTGCACAGCGAAATTAACCTGCACATGGAAAAAGATAAATTTATGGCCGCCGGGTGGACGGCTACAAATTTTTTTCGCATATGAAAGAAAATATGAAAGCATTGATAGGACTTGAAAATGGTACCGTACTCACCGGCCGCAGTTTTACCGGCGGCGGCGAGGCCGTTGGTGAGATCGTTTTTAACACCTCCATGAGCGGCTATCAGGAGGTGTTGACCGATCCCTCTTATGTCGGCCAGATGGTCACCATGACCTATCCCCTGATCGGTAATTACGGTGTTAACGACGAGGACATGGAATCGAACGGGGTTCATCCCCGGGCCTTTTTGATGCGTGAGTACCAGGACATGCCCAGTAATTTTCGCGCCACCGGCACCCTTGCCGAATTTTTACGACATTATGGGATTATCGGTATTGAAGGCGTGGACACCCGGATGCTGACCAGAATTCTGCGTAACGGCGGTGCCATGAAGGCCGTTATCTCTACAGAAGATATAAACCCCGAATCCCTGGTCAGGCGGGCACGGGAATGGCCGGGCCTGGTCGGCCGGGATATGGTCGCCCGGGTGAGCTGCGGCAAGCCTTACGGCTGGCAGGACGGCAAACCCGTGGTCAATACCGGTTTTCCAGCAGAACAAAAAAAACAATACCGGGTGGTGGCCTATGATTTCGGCATCAAATATAACCAGTTAAGGCTGCTTACCTCCCGTGGATGCAGCGTTCGGGTAGTGCCGGCGACCACCACGGCCGACGACGTGCTGGCCTTGAATCCCGACGGCATTTTCCTTTCCAACGGTCCCGGTGACCCGGCCGGTGTGGAAGGAGTGATCGACAATATCCGTGAGCTGTTAGGCAAAAGGCCGATCTTCGGTATCTGCCTTGGCCACCAGATGTTAGGTCTGGCCTATGGTGGTACCACTTATAAGCTGAAATTCGGCCACCGGGGCGGCAATCAGCCGGTCAAAGATCTGACCACCGGCAAGGTGGAAATTACCGCCCAGAATCATGGCTTCTGCGTTGACCCCGACAGCCTGCCCGATGCGGTCGAGGTAACGCACATCAACCTCAATGACAACAGCCTGGAGGGGATGCGCCACAAAAAATATCCTGCTTTTTCCGTACAATATCATCCGGAACACGCACCCGGCCCCCATGACGCCGAATACCTCTTTGACCGTTTCATCGAGCTGATGGCACAACATAGCTGAAGCCCGAACCGACGACTAAACCCGGAACCAGGAACCCCCGAAACCAGACAGAAAATGCCTAAACGCACTGATATTCATAAGATACTTATCATCGGCTCCGGCCCGATCATTATCAGCCAGGCCTGCGAATTTGATTATTCCGGCGCCCAGGCAGTCAAGGCCTTGAAAGAAGAGGGGTATGAGGTGGTGCTGATAAATTCCAATCCAGCCACTATTATGACCGATCCCGGGTTAGCCGACCGCACCTATATTGAGCCGATTACTCCTGAATGTGTGGCCAAGGTGATTGAGCGTGAACGGCCCGATGCCCTGCTGCCGACCCTTGGCGGTCAGACCGGCCTGAATACGGCCATCAAGGTGGCGGAAATGGGTGTGCTGGACAAGTATAAAGTTGAAATGCTGGCTGCCGATATCAGCGTCATCCGCAAGGCCGAGGGCAGAGAAGAGTTCCGGGACGCCATGAATAAAATCGGTCTGGCCGTGCCGGAATCGGCCATTGTTCATAGCCTTGAGGAGGCCATGGCCGGCGGCGAAGAAATCGGCTTTCCCATTATCGTCCGCCCCAGTTTTACCCTTGGCGGTACCGGCGGTGGAGTGGCCTATAACCGGCAGGAACTAAGAGAAATGGCCTCGGCCGGGCTCGACCTTTCCATGACCACCGAAGTCATGCTGGAACGTTCACTTCTGGGTTGGAAGGAGTATGAACTTGAGGTCATGCGCGATAAAAACGACAACGTGGTCATCATTTGTTCCATAGAAAATGTTGATGCCATGGGGGTGCAT
>JALSNT010000234.1 GCA_026986885.1 Desulfobulbaceae bacterium | reverse complement strand
ACAAATGAAACAGCTCAACCAAAGCACACGGATAACCTGTCAATAATCAAACAATAATGTACATATTAAAAAACAGAAATTACATAAAAGTAAATAATGTGTACTGACGGGCAGGCAAAAAAATACCCGTCAATGATCATTGCATTGACGGGTATTTATCCGTAACAGAGAATAGAAGTATGGCGGTTTATCCATCAGGAAACAAAAAAATTACTTTTTGGCCTCCATGGCCTTTTCCTTAACACTCCGAGCCGCATGCTCCGTTGCCTCAGCAGCATCATAAACAACCTGCTTACCGGCATGCATCGCCTTATCAGCCATTTCCGAAGCCGCAGTCTTTGACGACTCTACGGCCTCACCAGCGGCCTCTTTCGCCTGCTCAGTCATCTTTTCCGTTGCCTCAGCAGCATCATGGGCGGCAGCCCTGGCCTCTTCCACCGCACCCATAGTCGCAGCCTTTGCCGCCTCCATAGCCTCGTGTGCGGCTTGTTTTGTCTTCTGAACGCCTTCCTGAGAGGCCTCAACCGCACCATGGGCAGCATCCTTTGTTGTCTGCACGGCTGCGCCTGCAGCCTCTTTGGTTTTGTCAGCCGCTTTTTTTGCCTCATCAGTGCTGCAGCCGGAAAGGAACAATACCAACAGGCCAACCATAACCAATGTAAATTTCTTCACTACCTTACCTCCATTTTCTTGTTTTCTCGAAAACAGATTGCTTGATTTACCTATCATGCCAACCCGTAATCCGCGAATATATCGATTGATATTAATAGGAAAAACCGAATCAGTAAAGAATATAACCAAGTAGACCGACGAAAGGATAATACCGGGAAACAAGGCAGCAACTCATCTTCTACAACGATGCCGTACAAAAAAACAACTGATGAAAAAGTGGTGCTCCCGGCGTGATTCGAACACGCGGCACCAGGATTAGGAATCCTGTTAATATTGTGTTATATCAATTTGTTATAGCAGTTATACGCACTTTTAGGCACAACAGCCCTGTCTGTTGCCATATTTTTTGGTTGTATCCAAGAAATATGGTGCTATAGTTTGGTTGTAACCAAACTTATCAGGCAAAGGGGTCCGCCATGGATATTTTGATCGAAGACTATCGAAGGCTTCTCAATGATCTGGGAGAAGTATACCAAAGGAACATATTCAAATCCATGGAAAGTGACCATCGGATTGTAGGGATCGTAGGGCCGCGGGGGATTGGCAAGACTACCTATATACTGAATTATCTCAGGGACAACTATGCCAACAACCTGCAAGCCCTCTATGTGAGCGCAGATGATCTCTATTTCAGTGAGAACACATTGCTTTCGGCAGCACGGGAATTTATTGATCGTTACGACGGCCGGGTATTATGTATTGACGAAATTCACAAATATCCAAACTGGGGGCAGGAATTAAAAAACATTTACGATAAATATAAAAATCTGAAGGTTATCTTTTCCGGTAGCTCCAGTATTGATCTCATCAGGGAAAAGTATGATTTATCCCGTCGGGCAATTTTGAAACATATGCCGGGTATCTCCTTTCGAGAATTTCTGGAAATGAAAACAGACCGGAAATTCCCCATTTTCTCCCTTGATGAGATTATCGACAACGGGATTAATATTGCCTCAGAGCTGGCATCGACCCCAAAATTGATCGGCTGGTTCAATGAATATCTGCAAGTCGGCTATTATCCTATTTTCAACAGTTACAACGATCATGATGATATCTATCAAGCCCTGGTAGGGATCATGGAAAAAGGTATTTATATTGACATCCCTTCCTATTACAAAATCAGGTCCAGCACCATTCCCGTATTTAAAAAAATCCTGAATTTTATTTATTCATCTCCCCCCTCATCAATCAATGTCAACAGGGTCGCCAAAAGCTTAAAGAAAGATCACAGTGACGTGACAAGATACCTTGAAATGCTCCGTGACAGCGGACTGCTCCGTTTTTTACTCATTGATAAAACCGGACATGCCCTGATGCGAAACACGGAGAAGGTTTTTTTGAACAACACAAATCTTTTTTATGCCATTGAACATGAACTCGGCAAAGGCATGGACAAAGGGGCTGTTCGGGAATTATTTGCCTTAACGTGCCTGGAGAATACTCACTTGAAACCGGCTTATTCCAAAGTCGGAGACCTTAAATGCCAGAACTTTCTTTTTGAGATCGGCGGAAAGAATAAAAGTACAAAACAGATCAGAGAGAGCAATAATGCGTATTTGCTTCTGGATGACATTCTGATAGGATCCGACAAAAGGATACCGCTCTATCTCCTGGGATTTCTTTATTAGCAGGACCGGCACGCGGCAAGACCTGCCTGAAACATCTGTTCCTTCGGATACTTTTCTGCCGCCTTCGAGTATAACGTCAAGGCCCCGGCACACTCCGATCGGTCAAGAAGAAATCGCCCTGCCTTGTCAATGATAATGTTCAGATCTTCGGTTACAGCGGGCAACTCAACAAGAGAAAGCAAAAGCGGCATCCCCTCTTCCTCCCTGCCAAGGAGAATCTCGTGGGTGCCCACGGTTAACAGGGCCGGCGCATAGCAGGGGTCTATTGCCAGGGCAATAACTTCACCGGGCAGCTCGTTGGCGGGCGCGGGTTCTTCCGTCCACTGGCGAAACAGTTGCACACCGGGAACAGAGTGATACTCCATGTCGGCGGCCATGCGGCGCTCTTGCGTCGACACCTTCTCGTATTGACTGCGCAGTGCCCGCAACCGGCCATCATGTTCCAGCAGCCAACGAAAGGAATGGTCACCAAAAGAGTACTTCGCTCTTGTATCCTTGTCATACTCCACCTGCGGTATCGGCAAGCCGTCAAATTCCTGCTCCACATTAAGAAGCTCTTCGCAATCCTCCGAAAAATCAATCTCGTCATAAAGACTACAGGCGTCCTGCTCACCTGAAAACAATTTATCCTGCACGAGTTGCCGGCAGCCGGCAAAGTTGTCCTGATCAATAATCTCATTCAGATATGGATCAAAGGCCGGGTCCAGGAGGCATATCCCCTTTTCATCATCCTGTGCATACGAGACAGGTCGAAACGCATGGCAGTTTGCGCAGATATTTTCAAGTTTTCCGGTCATGACATGATCCTGCAACAAGCCAATTTTATACGCGAAATCCGGCTTTAGCCATTTTTTTGATAAAGCTGTATTTTCGTCGATGCTCCTGTGCCAGGAGCGCAAGCTTTTGCTGAAATACCTCTTTTTGACTTCTGCCTTGT
>JALSNT010000233.1 GCA_026986885.1 Desulfobulbaceae bacterium | reverse complement strand
TTCGCTTTTCCCAGGGCCGGGATCTGGACATTATGCAGAGTGTGCTGGTCGACGAGGTAATGAATACCAGTCCCGTTACCGTTGGAATTGATGAGCCCCTGGTTGACCTGTATCGAAGATTCCAGGAAACCAACCTTCTGGGCTTTCCGGTTGTGGATGGAGCCGGCATGCTTGTCGGCATGGTCACCCTGCAGGATCTGGAGAAAATTTTATCCAGAGATCCGGCAAATCTGCGGTCGCTGAAGGTTCGGGATATTGCCGTAACCGAGCCGATTACCGTGCATGCGGATGATCCAATCTGGACAGCCATTCAAAAAATGGCGCCCCGCGACCTCGCCCGCCTGCCCGTAGTCGGCGGACCCAATGACAAACAGTTGTTAGGTTTGATCAGCCGCAGCGATATCGTCCGCGCCTATGATATGGGAATAGTGAGGAAGCAGCGGGGGCAGCTGCTTGGCGATAAATCCGTTCTGCGTAAACAAAAGAAAAATGATTTTGTGGAATTTCGTCTCCGGCCGGGCGATCAGGGAACGGGACGGCCCCTTCGCGAGCTGGCCCTGCCTCGTCAGGTCAATGTGGTGAGTGTTGAACGGCGTGGCGAATTACTTATCCCTCGAGGAGACACTGTCTTTGAACCTGGTGATATCATAACACTTTTTGGCCGTTTGCCGGATCTGGCCCAGGCGAAGCAGCAATTAACCGGCAAGGGAGATGGTTGACGAGAGCAAAATTTTTGATCCTGGAATATTGGAGGATCCTCTGCCCTTGTGATGGATTGATAAAAAAGAATTATCGGCAAAAAATCTTTTGTACATCGGTACGTTCGTGATAATATACTTTAAGTCGGGTCTTTTATCCTTGGAATCCGGTATGGAGGTATGTTTATTTTCGCCGCCGGGAACATGGGACATTTTTCTTGAGATTTTTAAATTTTCTTTTGACAGATATATTGACTTTATATACCCATGGGACAGAAAAGTGACAATACAGGCGGAAGAATCGGAGGTGTTTCCCTGGCATCTTTTTTACAGATGCTTGAACAGGAGAGAAAAACCTGTACCCTGGTTGTCGAATCCGAGGAGCAAAGCGGACGTTTATATTTTGATGAGGGAGACTTGATTGATGCCGAATGCGGCGGCGAAATAGGTCAGGAAGCGGTGTACAGCCTTCTGACCTGGTCCGGGCCTTCTTTTCGGGTAACCGAGCCCGAGGATCGTTTGCAACGCATTACCCTGCCTTTGGCGCATATTCTCCTGCAGGCGGCGACCAGAATGGATGAGTCACGGGCGGACGAAAACGCTGAAAATGTTCGTTCAGCCCCTTTGGCCAGTCCTCTTGAGGCACCTGGCATAAAAAACAATCCTTCCCTGCGCCGTCTGGTGGAAACCATCATTGATATCCCCGAGGTCAGGCATTATTACCTGTTGAACCGCCAGGGAAAGATGATTGCCCAGTCATCAAAAAATAAGAAAATTCCAGATTTTATTACATACAGTGTCGTTAGTGGAATTCAGATACGCAAGGCTTTGCATGTCAAGGGGCCCCATCGTATTCAGTTACTGCTTGATAACGGCGAAATGTTGCTTGTCTTTCCCGGTGCCGGTATGATCATCGGCTTACAGTTGAGCGGCAAAGCTTCCGTCTCGGCAATTACATCCAGGTTGCGTCCCGTTCTTACCAGGCAGGGCGCTCAGTGAAACGATTGAAAAACATAAACGCGCACATGGCGATATATTTGGGCACACGATGGTGTTTTTTTCATTATCCGAAGCCACTGTTTACAGACAGGAGGTCGGAATGAGGAAATTATTACAGGAAATAGCCGTTATTCCAGGTGTTACCGGATCGTGCATCTTTGATAAAAAAGAAGGATCTTTGTGTAAAGATCTGCAGCCGGAACTTACAGAGAAACATGTGCAGACCGTCGGTATTCATCTCATCCGTCTTCTGCAGATGGGTTCCATGGCAGGGCTGTCCATTGCCTCAAGTCATTTTCGTTTTGACCGGTTCACGGTAATCGGCATTCCCCTGGACCATGATACCGTATTGATGACTATTTGTGATTCCCAGGCCAATTGCTCGCTGGTTTCGACAACGGCGGCAATGCTGGCCGCTGATATGCGTGATGATCTCAAACGAGATTTATCCTCTCCCGCACTGGAGGTCGTCAAAGAGAATAAAAAAGAACATGACGAGGGCGATGGTGAAGAAACTTTTCTGCAGATCCTGCTGGATGAAGTTGAAGAGGCTCTTGCCAAGGCCATAGGTCCCGTGGCCCCCGTGGTCATGCAGGATTACCTCGCTCGCTGGCGTAAAACCGGTCCGGCCGACACCGCTCGTGTTCCCCAACTGGTTGACATGCTTATCCGGGAGATAGGCAACCCGGAGCTTGCCCGGAAATTTTCTGAAAAAATGAAGTCCATACTTTAATTTCCGTCCCCCCTGCAACTGTCTTTTTCATCGTTGTCTTCATATTTCACTACTCTCCTGTTTACAGTGAGTCGTATTTTTTTTATATCTTATGGTAACAGGTAATGGCCTGAATCGCTCAACCTGGGAATGGGTTGATTTGCCGGCACCGTGGACCAGAACCCTGAAATACGCCCCGGTCAACCGTGGTCCGGCATGGAGAGAGATACATGCTTCAATTATCATCATTTGGTAGACGATTTTCTAAAGGATCCGGTATCCTGTCGCTCATGGATGACCTGGGCAGGGCCCTTGCCGAAGGGGGAATGCTGATGATGGGTGGCGGGAATCCCGGCCACATCCCCGAGGTACAGAATCTGTTGCACCGGGAACTCATGGGTCTGTGTGAGGATCCGGTTCGTTTTCGGAAATTGATAGGTATTTACGACCCGCCGCCCGGAGATCCTTCTTTTATAGAGGCATTGGCAGCTTTTTTGCGTCGTCAATACGGCTGGGATATCGGTCCGGAGAATATCTGCCTCACCCAGGGCAGTCAGGGATCTTTTTTCTTACTGTTTAATATGCTGGCCGGAGAATTTGACGACGGCAGCAGAAAAAAAATCATGCTGCCCATGGCACCGGAGTATATCGGTTATGCAGACCTTGGACTCTGTGACGATTTTTTTATTGCGGCCCGCCCTCAAATTGAATTGATCGGGGCGCATCAGTTCAAATACCACGTTGATTTTGAACATCTTGCAATTGATGATAATATCGCGGCCCTGTGTGTTTCCCGCCCGACGAATCCAACCGGTAATGTACTTACCGA
>JALSNT010000232.1 GCA_026986885.1 Desulfobulbaceae bacterium | reverse complement strand
CTTTTTATCTCTTTCCCAAAACACCGATTGCCGATGATGTGGAATTTTGTTCCCTGCTGGCACAGGAGAAAATCCTGGCCGTGCCTGGACGAGGTTTCGGCGCACCGGGCTATATCCGTCTGGCCTTTTGTATAGATAAAGAGGTTATCGCCCGTTCAGCAGATGCCTTTAAACGGGTCATGCAACGGGTCCGGGGGTGATTTTCCTCAGTAGGCCTGATTGAGCGGCGATCAACCAGGCCTGGGTTCCGGCCGGGAAAAAATCAGATTCTGTCCGCCCGGCGAATGACATCGCAGAGTTCCAGGGCAATGGTACGTATCTCCTGCTCGTCCTCTCCCTCGGTCATTACCCGGATTACCGGCTCGGTGCCCGAGGGACGCACCAGAATCCGACCGTTATCCCCCAGCTTTTCCTCCGCCTTTTGCAGGGCCTCGGAAAATCCGGGGATCTCTTCCGGCTCTATCTTGACGGACATGCGTACATTTTCCAGTACCTGCGGATAGCTGGTCATGATGGAGGCAAGTTCGGACAGGGGCTTTTTCTTTTTGATCATAATGGCCAGCAGCTGTAAGCCGGCCAGGATACCGTCGCCGGTGGTGTTATGATCTAAAAATACCAGGTGCCCTGACTGCTCACCACCGAAATTATACCCCTTGGCCCGCATCATTTCCACCACATAGCGATCTCCGACCCGGGTGCGCACCAGCTTGCCCTTCATTGCCTGCATGGCTTTTTCCAGGCCCATGTTGGACATGACCGTGGCCACCAGGGTTTTTTTCTTCAGTTTGCGGCGACTCATCAGTTCCCGGGCGCAGATGGCCATGATGTGGTCGCCGTCAACAATTGCGCCATGCTCGTCACAGACGATTAAACGATCACCGTCGCCGTCCAGGGCCAGCCCGATATCAGCGCCCAGTTGTTTCACTTTTGCCGCCATAATTTCGGGGTGGAGCGCGCCGCATTGGTGGTTGATGTTTTTACCGTTGGGGTGTACCCCGATGGTGGTCACCCTGGCGCCCAGCTCGGAAAAGACAAAAGGTGCAACCTTGTAGGTGGCGCCGTGCGCACAGTCAAGGACAATGTGAAAGTCATCCAGCGTATATTTTTTGGGAAAGGTATTTTTTAAAAAGACGATATAACGTCCCTTGGCATCGTCAATGCGGGATGCCTTGCCCACCTCGTCGGCAACAGGACGCAGGGCGGCCATCTTCTGGGAAAAGATCAGATCTTCAATGTCGGCCTCGACTTCATCGGGCAGCTTGAAGCCGTCGCTGGAAAAAATCTTGATGCCGTTATCCTGAAAGGGATTATGGGAGGCGGAAATGACAACCCCGGCATCGGCCCGCATTGAGGTGGTAATAAAGGCGATCCCCGGTGTCGGCAGAGGACCTAACACCTGGACGTTCACTCCCATGGAACAGATACCTGCGGCCAGGGCATTTTCTATCATATATCCTGATAACCGGGTGTCTTTACCGATGACGATCTGGTGTCCCTTGGCATGATTTTTGACGATAAAGGCAATGGCCCTGCCTATCTGCATGGCTATTTCCGAGGTCATGGGATATATATTGGCTACCCCGCGCACGCCATCGGTTCCAAAGAGTTTTCGCATGATTCGTCCTGTTAAGAAAAGAAAACGCCGGCTTCAGCGTCCCTGTCAGTTGGATTTTTGTTGGGTTTTGTTTTTGTTGCTGTGCTGTTTAATTAGACGCAGGGAAACTTTTTCCGGTTTCACCTTGATTATCCGGATCGGCAGATGATGGGGAACATTGACCCCGACAACAGTAACCGGTATTTTTTTCCGCTTTTCTCCGACCCCTTTTGCCGATGCCGATGCCCGAAACAGCATTGCCAGTTCCGGGGTATCACGGATCAGGTTCTCTGGGATCTCCGCCTCCACTGTGACCGTGCCGGGGATGGCAATAAACGATGAGTCGGCATCCCTGACATTGACCGGTATGCCGCGAACTGTTTTTCGCAGCATTTTTTCTTTAAGCGTGATGTCAACAGTGACGACGGCTTCCCCGATAAGGTTGAGAAGTTCGTCGCTCAGGTTGAGCTGTATCTGCAGGGATGTCGAATGGTCCAGGCCGTCCAGGTTGATGACATAGGTCTTGAGGGCAAGTTGGGATTCAAGAATTTGTTTCGGGCCGGAAACAGTGAGTTTGTCCGGACGCAGCCGAATCTTGCCGAGTTCATAACCAGGTGCCGGTTCCCCCTCGATGACCGGGTGGATAGGCAGGTTTTTCTGCACCAGTTTATCGATCAGCAGGGTGGTGTTGGCAGGCTGCAGGCGCAGAACAGTGATGCCGATGGGAAAATGGATGGAATCGGCTTCATTTTTGATCACCATGGTGCCGGGTTTGGCATTGGTCAGGTCAATGGCTCTGGTAATATTTTGTTGCCTGATGTCCTGGATCATGCTGCGCGGACCGCGGACGGTGACTTCAATATCCCGTTTGTAGTGATTGGCGATAATGAGATCCGCCGGCAGGTTCAATATTTCAATGGGAACCGTCAGGGTAATGTCCACCTGGTCTTCACCGACAACAAAGTACCAGAGAAAAACGGCCATGAAGAGGGCAAGTATCTTGAGGGCGCATTCCTTTGGACTGACCTTACATAACAGCCTGTCTGTCAGTTTTGTTTTCCCGTGAACCAGTTTTTCCATGAAGGGCCGGTATGTTGCTGATGAATAAAAATTTCCTGTAATCTGCTGCTTAATGCCTCCTCGTCGCCCAGGGTGGTAATTTTCCCCTGGGCGACCAGGGATATTTCCTGGGTCTCCTCGGAAACGACAATGATAACGGCGTCGGTCTCCTCGGAGAGACCGAGAGCTGCCCGGTGTCTTGTTCCATAACGTTTGGAAATATTGGGATTATTTGACAGGGGAAGCAGACAGCCCGAGGAGTGAATCCGTCCGTTGTGAATGATTACTCCGCCATCGTGCATGGGAGAAGACGGCAGAAAGATGGCGATCAGCAGCTCATGTATAAGGCGGGCATCCAGGCGAAAACCGAGTTCCAGATAGTCACGCAGGCCGGTTTGCCGTTCGATGATAATCAGAGCGCCGATGCGTCTTCTGGCCATGTAAATGGCGGCGCTGATAATCTCGTTGATATCGTGGGCTGCTACGTTATCGGTTTTATGAAACGGGGTTTTCCCCATCTGGGTCAGGGCCCGTCTGATATCCGACTGAAAGACAATGATAATAATTAAGAGAATCGAGCTGAGAA
>JALSNT010000231.1 GCA_026986885.1 Desulfobulbaceae bacterium | reverse complement strand
CCCTGGGGGTGGTGGGAGAGTCGGGGTCGGGCAAGAGTACCCTTGCCATGTGCGTGCTGCAACTTACCCGCTGCCGGGGCAAAATTCTTTATCACCGGCAGGGGACAACGATTGAGCTCAGCTCCCTCTCTGCTTCCGGGATGCGCCCTTTGCGAAAGGACATGCAGATCGTCTTCCAGGACCCTTTTTCATCGCTGTCACCCCGGCTTTCCGTTGAGCAGATCATCGGCGAAGGCCTTAAAGTACATAAAATCGGCAACCGCAAACAACGCCGGCGGCTCGTTGCCCGGGTGCTGGAAGAGGTAGAGCTTGCACCGGATATGGCCGCCCGTTTTCCCCATGAATTCTCCGGCGGTCAACGCCAGCGCATTGCCATTGCCCGGGCACTTGTCCTGCGGCCCAGGCTGCTCATCCTTGATGAACCGACAAGCGCCCTTGACATGACCATCCAGGCACAGGTTATTGAGCTGTTGCGCCGGCTGCAACGCAGGCATAACATGACCTATATCTTTATTACCCATGACCTGCGGGTGATCCGTTCCCTGGCCGACGATATTGCGGTCATGCGCCGGGGCAAAGTGGTCGAATACGGCCCCTGCAACCGCCTTTTTGCCGCACCGGAGCATCCTTACACAAAAACTCTTTTTCATGCTGCTTTTCCTGATGTCAGCCTGGAACAATAAACAACGGAAAAATGGCAAAGCAACAAAAGCCTGCACACAGCATCCTGAATGCCGCCTTTCTGGCCGCCATCAGTCATGGCCCCGGGGTATACCTGATGCAGGGAAAAAGAGAGGTTCTCTATGTGGGTAAGGCTCGGAACCTGCGCAAACGACTCGCCCAGTACGCACATTTTTCCGGACCGCCGCATGCTAAAACAGCGGTTATGCTTACCCATGTCCGCAAGGTGGAAACCATCCTCACCACCACGGAAAAAGAGGCCCTGATTCTTGAGGCCTCCCTGATTAAAAAGCACCGCCCACGCTATAATGTCATCTTAAGAGATGATAAAAATTATCCCTTGCTCAAGGTAACGGTCAAAGAAAAATGGCCCAAGGTAGTGGTGACCCGCAGACGCATCAGGGACGGCAGCCGCTATTTCGGTCCCTTTGCCTCAACCAGTGCCATGCGAACCACCTTGAAACTGCTCTTTTCCATGTTTCCGCTCAGGCGCTGCAAAACAGTACGCAAACGCGAACGTCCCTGCCTGAACTTTCAGATGGGACGATGTGCGGCGCCCTGTGCCGGGCGGATTGATGAAGACCGGTATCAAGCCATGATCGGAGAAGTGCTGCTCCTCCTTGAAGGAAAAAATACCGCCATTCTCAATAAGTTACAGAAAAACATGCAGCGGGCGGCCGACAACCTTGATTTTGAGGAGGCGGCCCTGTATCGTGACCGAATCACCGCCCTGAACCGCACCCTGGAACATCAGGTTATTGCCGCTGAACATGGACTGGATCAGGATGTATTCGGTCTTGTCCGGCATGGAGCATCTGTGGGCATTGCCCTGCTCTTTGTCCGGGCCGGAATGATCAGCGGCTCCCAGAATTTTTTCATGGCAGATCCCCTGGGTGATGATGCCCGGATATTAAGCCAGGTCATCATGCTCTATTACTCAAAGCGCAGACACCCGCCCCGCGAACTGTTGCTGCCCATTGCCATTGACGATGAAAAACTTGTCCGGGAACAGCTGGCCGATCTCAGAGAGGGGGCCGTTACCCTGCGTATTCCCCAGCGCGGTAAACGGATGCAGCTCATGCGTATGGCTGCCGCCAATGCGCGGCAGGTCTTTTCCAGGGAACAGCAAAAACAGAAATCCTGGCAGTTGCTGGCAAAAACGCTCAAGCATAAATTACGGCTGCTGAACTCCCCGGATCATATTGAATGCCTGGACATTTCAAATCTCGGCGGTAAGCAGGCCGTGGGCTCACTGGTCTGTTTTGTACTGGGAACTCCTGAAAAATCCGGCTACCGGCATTACAGAATAAAGGGGAAAGAGGAACCCGATGATTATGCAATGATGCGCGAGGTCCTCCAGCGAAGAATGGAAACCGGACTTGCAAAAAAGAACTTGCCCGATATGCTGCTGCTTGACGGCGGCAAAGGTCAGCTCAGCATCGGCGTTGAGGTCCTGGCAAAATATAATCTGCAGGAAAAAATCGACCTGGTGGCCATTGCCAAGGAGAAGCAGGATGAGGGGGAAAAGCTCTTCCGGCCGGGCAGAAAAAATCCTCTTCTCCTGCCCGCCCATGCCCCTGCCCTGCTCTATCTCATGCGTATCCGGGATGAATCGCACCGGTTCGGGATTACCTTTCATCGCCGTCTGCGACAGCAAAGTACCCTCCACTCTCCCCTGGACACAATCAGCGGTATCGGTAAACAACGAAAAAAAGATCTTTTGCAATCTCTGGGCAGCTACAAACGCATTCATGAGGCTTCCGTGGAAGACCTGGCAGGAGTCAGGGGCATAGGAGAGATTCTTGCCCGGAACATTTTTCAACAACTGCACGACCAAGATAAAAAATTATAATAAAAAAACCATGCAACCCGATGCAAAAATAATGGCCGGGCTTAAGCCCGGCTGTATCTGCAAAGGCATCAAGCTCATCCGTCTGCTTGAGGCCATTGAACAAGGTGCCGACACTTTTGAAAAGGTTGCCGGTAAAACCGGCATCGGCGATGGTTCCTGTAATGGAGAACGATGCTCGGCTAAAGTAGCTGCTTTGCTGAAAGAAAACAAAAAAACAGCAAAGAAATGATCAACAAAATCAAAGACGGCTCAGCATAAAAACGATAATAATTCGCAACAAGAAAACTCAACGACCACCGACTAAAGTCGGTGGGTTGAAATAAGGACTGAAAGTCCGGATACGGGTCCAAGACCCGTTTTAGTCATCTGTTCGCAAATTATCTTCTTTTTTAGGTTCGAAATGATGCTCCAGATAGGTCTTTATCATTTCATCTGTAACTTGACCGAATGTTACACAAAAATGACAACCCAAGAAACGTTTGCGGAGCGCTGGAAATTATGCAAACAATTTATTTACTGAACGACGTTTTATCCGGCGCATTATTTCACTTGGAGCTATTGTCAGTCAGCGGTGCAGATTCAAAATTGTACTCAATGTTGAAAACTGAATGACCTCCATACCGATAATCCATAATATTCTCCTCCTTGAGAGGTATTATACATCATCTATCGGAAGTGATAAATCTACCCGCCTAAAGGCGGGGGTTT
>JALSNT010000230.1 GCA_026986885.1 Desulfobulbaceae bacterium | reverse complement strand
TAGGCGCCCTTGATGCAGGCAAAGCTTTCCTTGATGGCCTTGGCCAGCCCCATATCCAGGGTTCTGGCCATCAGGTGCACGACTATTTCACTGTCCATGGTCGTCTGGAATATGGATCCTTTTTCCTCCAGATTGCGGCGCAGATCCACGGTATTGACCAGGTTACCGTTATGGGCCACAGCCAGCGGCATCCCCTTGTGATTGACCAGAAATGGCTGGCTGTTGATGATGTTGGATTCACCGGTAGTTGAATAGCGAACGTGGCCGACGGCCAGATGGCCTTTCAGGCATTGCAGGCTGGCTTCGTCGAAGACCTCGGAAACGAGTCCCATATTCTTATGCAGAAAAACCTTGTCGCCATTTGAAGAAACAATGCCGGCACTTTCCTGGCCTCTATGCTGCAATGCATAGAGGCCGAAATAGGTAAGTTTGGCCGCGTCTTCATGGCCGTAAATTCCGCAGATCCCGCATTCATGTTTTGGTTTATATGACAACCCGGTGTCAACAATGTTGTTCTTCATCTGCCTGGGACATAACATTTGTTAAAAAAGTAGGAAGGCACAAAGAGGGAAAATCTTTGTGCCTTCCAGGGAAAAATAATTCCAACTCATTTCTTCAAACCAGATTCTTGTTTTTTTTTCAACAAAATATAAGGCTATCTGCTATAAAGACGTTGCTCAATTCAGGTCAATACGTTTATTAGCTTAGAAAACAGTTCGATAATAAGGGAAATTGTCGAGAAAGGAAAAAGTTATGAGCAAGGAAAAAATCAGGTTGACGACAACGGTCAAGGCCGCAGGCTGAGCGGCCAAACTTGGCCCGGGGGACCTGGGTCGAATTTTATGCGGCCTGCAGCTGCCGACGGACGCTGATCTCATCGTCGGCTCGGAAACGTGCGACGATGCGGGAGTCTATCGCCTGAATGAGACAACGGCGCTTATTCAGACGCTGGATTTTTTTACTCCCATTGTCGATGATCCCTATGATTTTGGGCGTATTACGGCGGCCAACGCCCTTTCCGATGTCTATGCCATGGGTGGAAAGCCGCTGTTGTGTATGAATATTCTCGCCTGTCCGGTAAAGACCATGGAGGATCAGGTTTTTCGCCGGGTGGTCGAGGGTGGTCTTGCCAAGATCAAAGAGGCCGGCGCTATATTGGTTGGTGGTCATTCCATTGAAGATGCGGAGTTGAAATACGGCCTGTCCGTAACCGGTATCGTGCATCCGGACCTGGTTTATCTTAATGCAGGTGCAAAAAACGGGGATGTTCTGGTTTTAACCAAGCCCCTGGGAACAGGGATATTATCGACGGCAATTAAAGGCGGACTGGCGAATGAAGGGGTTGAAGCCAGGATTGTGGAGGTGATGGCGACATTAAACAGGATGCCTGCCCAATGTGTGGAAGAAAGAGGGCTAACCGTTCATGCCTGTACCGATATTACCGGCTTTGGTCTGTTAGGGCATCTGCATGAAATGGCTGAGGCCTCGGCAATCTCCATCCTGGTTGACCGAACCGGGATTCCCGTGCTGGAGGGTACACTTGAGTTTGCCGATATGGGTATTATTCCGGAAGGGGCGCATGTAAATCGCTCGTTTTATCAGGGATGGGTTGACACGGGAACTGAAGAGGCCGACGGGCTGGAAATGATATGTTTTGATCCACAGACCTCGGGCGGTCTCGTCTATGCCATGCCGGTTGCAGATGCGCAAGAACTTATCGCCGGTCTGCGGCAGGCCGGTTATCCGTATGCATGCAGCATTATTGGTGAGGTTGTTCAGGGAAAGGCAGGTACCTTGATCGTCAGATAGGTTGGTTTTTCCCGCAATGGCTAACGGGTAAGCAGGGCCAGTATTAGGCGGGTTACCGCCACCATGTCCTGGAGTTGGACCTGTTCTCCGGTGGAATGGACGTTGGTCATGCCCGTGGCGATAATGGCGGTCGGTAGACCGTAGCCGTTGAAGATGTTAGCATCACTGCCGCCGCCGGCCTTTACAAGATCAAGCTCCATGGATATTGATTGGGCTGCCTGCTTTATTTCACGAACAACCTCACTTTGCCGCCGGAGTTGCATCAGGGGAAAATCAAGGGTGGACTGAAACTGCACGGACGGTATACCTTTGGCGGCCCCGGTTGGATCCTGCCAGTTGTGTATTGTCGAGTTGAATATTTGTTCTATTTTTTCAGTAAGTTCGGTAAGTTTTCGCTGTGAATGACTGCGTACCTCACCTTCTATGGTGATCTGCTCCGGCACAATGTTGGAGGCAACTCCTCCGCAAACAGTTCCGAAATTCACCGTAGATTCATCGTCGATCCTGCCATTGGGCATCCGGGAAAGCGCCTGCGCAGCGAGCATCAGGGCATTGACTCCCCACTCAGGGTGCAGACCGGCGTGGGCGGCAATGCCGTTTATCTCAATGTTTAACCTGTTGGCGGCCGGAGCCCCGATGATTACCCTGCCTGTACCGCTGGAATCAAGGGCGTAGCCGAATTTTGCCGTTATATGTTCAGGGTTCAGGGCCTTGGCGCCCAGCAGACCGATTTCTTCACAGGTGGTAAAGACAAATTCCACCGGTCGACAGGGCAGTTTTTGTTCGTGGATTATCCGCATTGCTTCGATCAGGGCGGCAATACCTGATTTGTCGTCACTGCCCAGGATGGTGTTGCCGGCGCTGGTAAAAAGGTCGCCTTCCCGTTTGACCCGAACGCCGATTCCCGGTTCCACCGTATCCATGTGGCAGTTTAAAAACAGCGGTTTTCCGTCATTTGTGCCCTTAAATCGAAAAAACAGGTTGCCGCTTTCAGAACCGGTTTTTTCTGCTGAATCATCCTCAAAACTTTCGTTTGGAGAAAGTGTTGCCCAGATTTCTTTCAGCCTGGCTGCTATTGCCCCTTCATGGCGGGAAGGGCTGTCGGTTTCGCAGAGTTCGGTAAAGGTGGCGGCAAGTCGTTCTTTATCTATCATCGTGTTCCCGGGGAGGTTGATTTTCAGATGCCGTCAGGCAGGACTTAGCACCTGAATTGAGCGTTTCAGCAGGACAACCGCATGGGCGGCAATGCCTTCACCCCGTCCGGTATAGCCCATTTTTTCAGTCGTTGTTGCTTTGATATTGACGGTGTCCGGTGCAATGTCGCAGGTTACGGCTATATTTCGGCGCATTGCCGGTAAGTGGGGTGCAAGCTTTGGGGCCTGACAGAGAATGGTGAGATCGGTATTGGCAATCATATAGCCATTGTCACCAGCCTGCTTAATGACCATTGCCAGGAGTCTTAAACTGTCGGCTCCCTTGTAGGTGTCATCGCAATCAGGAAAATGCCGGCCGATATCGCCTTTGCCGAGGGCTCCGAGGATGGCATCCATCAGGGCATGGATGACGACATCGGCGTCTGAATGGCCGAGAAGACCCAGAGGATAGTCAATGACCACTCCACCCAGAATGAGTTTTCTGTCTTCCACCAGCCGATGAGCATCAAATCCATGGCCGATACGCAGCATATCTTTTTCCTCCCCAAACAGGCCTTTGGCTATTTCAAGATCCCCGGGCCTGGTTATTTTAATATTCCGGGAATCTCCCCTGACGACGGCAACTGGAATGTCGGCATGCTCAAGCAGAGAAGCTTCATCCGTACCGATAAATTTATCACGTTCGGCCACGTTGCAGGCGTGTTCAAAAAGTGTTCTTTTGGCTCCCTGCGGTGTTTGCGCATAATAGAGATTTGATCTGTCAATGGTTTTACCAATAGTTTTTTCCGGGGTGACAAGTTTGATTGTATCGTTAACAGGAACAGCGGTGACGGCCGCCCCACGTTCTATAATCATGTCAATACAGGCTTCAATAATGTCTGTGGATACAAGCGGTCTGGCTCCGTCATGGACAAGAATAATGTCTATCTCATCCGGCATGGCGTCAAATCCGGCTTTCACCGATTGCTGCCGGGTATCACCGCCGGTGGTGATGCGTATTTTGTTCCGGTCCTCCGGCGCAAGATATTCAGCAAGCAGACTGGACATGTTGTCAAGCTGATCCGCTGCTGCGGCAACAACAATTTTGCTGATGGCTTTGCAGGCGGTAAACGCATTGATAGTATGGATGAGAACCGGTTTTTTGCGGATGAAAAGAAACTGCTTGGGAGTGGTGGACTGCATCCTGCTCCCGAAGCCCGCGGCCGGCAGGATGACTCCTGTTTTTGCAGGGGTGACGGGCCGGATTTTTTGCCTGCCGGGGGAAATTGTCGGACTGGTCATGGCCGTTTTTATTCGTAACAGAGGATAGAAGTCAGAGGTCGGAATATTTTCCGCCTGCGGCGTCCATAACTGCGGTTGACTATTCTCATATCCTCTGTTTCATTGTTCTGAGGTAAACGTTCACCAGCACCCCATCTTCGTCCGATCAGACTACCTCACATAGAGGGCTATCGGAGTCTGCGCTTACCTGACTCGTCGGCCTGCTTGAACGAATAGGTAAGCGTAGACTCCGTGGGGCACTGGTAAACGTTTACCTGTTGTGCCGTTATGGCATGATGATTTCCAGGAAAAAAGAATTGGGGCGGGCTGTAAGCCGAATCCTGTGCCTGCCGCAGCAGGCCATGATCATTTGACTGGGACGCCGGTCACCCGGCGCCTCGTGCGACCTACCCGGAGGCTTCAGGCGGGCCGCCTGCAAACGCCTCCCTATTTGGTCTTGCACCCGGTGGGGTTTACCCTGCCTTTTGTGTCGCCACAAAAGCGGTGAGCTCTTACCTCGCCATTTCAACCTTACCTGTCCCCGCCGCAAGCGGGTCATCGGCGGTGTATTTTCTGTGGCACTTTCCTGTGGTTACCCACAGTTCGCGTTACGAACCACCGTGCCCTGTGGTGTTCGGACTTTCCTCTCCGGAGTGTATCCGGAGCGATCATGCGCCCGCCCCAAAGTTTTCAGTATCTTAATTTTGTTTTTGTCCGGCTCGGGATATATGTTAATCATCGACTGTCCGTTCATCAATACCCCGGTTGGCGAGTTCGTCGGCCCGCCTGTTTTCAGCCCTGGGAATATGGACGATTGAGAAACTGGTAAATTTTTGCAGAAGCTGTTGCGCCTGGGTAAAGAGTGGTTTTAATGCCTTGTTTTTTACCTTGTATCTGCCCGTCAGCTGGCGGACGACAAGCTCGGAGTCAAGGAAGATTTCCAGGGTTGTACAGTCGGTATCCAGGGATAATTGCAGACCGAGAATAAGGGCTTTATACTCTGCAATATTATTTGTGCATATACCGAGATAGCCGAATCGGACGGCTATTTCACGTCCATCCTTGTCAACCAGGACTGCTCCTGCCCCTGCCGGCCCGGGATTACCACGGGAAGCGCCGTCGGTATACAGGGAACATGCGTACGGTGCAACCCGCTCGCGGCTCATGGCAGCCATGTTTTTCTGCGGGGAGGTATCCGAGGGACGCTGAAGCAGGATATGCCGAATGTCGGCGGGAGAATTCCCGGGAAAAATTTTCCGCAACTCGTCATCGGTCAGCGTCTCAGCTAATCGACGGATAATGGTTTGTCTGTCCATGTCCAGCGCGGCAGACAGGCTTATGCTTCTTCACATTCCTCTGCCTGGTAATAGAGCATGCGCTGGCAGGTCGGACATATCTGCAATTTATCACCTTTACGTACTTCATTATACTGCTGGGGCGGCATTGACATGAAACAGCCCTGGCAAACGCCGTCAATGGTTTCAACCACAGCCAGGCCGTTCCGTTTAACCAGCAGCATATTATACCGTTTGAGCAGGGGGGCTTTCAGTTCATCGGCAAGTTGCTCGCGTTTTTTGGCCACGGCTCTTCGGCGTTTTTGAATGTTTTTAATTTTTTTGGCCACGCTTGCGGTTTCTTCCGTCAGCAGTTCTTCTTCTCCGCGCAATAAATTTTCCAGTTCGGATGCCTCTTGTTCCGTTTGCTCAATCTTTTCCAGGGTGGTCAAAAGCTGTTCCTCCGATTCCTTGACCAACCGTTTGTTCTCCTCGATTTCTTTGAGCAGGGCCTGATGCTCTCTACTGGTTTGCACCTGCATCATTTTGTTTTGTCGATCTTTTATCCTTGCCCCGGCATCTTCGCTTTCAATTTCAACGGCCTGTTTCTGCTTTTGCAGATCTTTCACCCTCTCCCGGCATTCGGCAATTGCCGCCTTCTTTTCATCAATGGACAGCTGTCGGTTATCTATTTCCTGCTGCTGTTCACTGATTTCACGGTCAAATCCGGCTAATTCCACGTCAATTTTCTGCAGGTCGATGAGTTGGTTCATCTCGTCGTTCAATGGTTTGCTCCTTGTTACAATCGCGTTGCGCCGGCCCGATTATCGACCGACATATATCCTGGTAATATGTTGTAAAAAATATATTTTTAAATACTCAGGGACCATGTTGTGCCCGAGTCTCTGCCTATTGGTCGACAAGGGTCAATGGCGGTTGTTGGCCGGCCGTATAGACTCGAGTTTCCAGATTTCTCCGTCCAAGTTCCTGCCGCAACCGTTGTCTTAGCGGTTTTACAATCAGGTGTTCGGTTGCAAAGTGCCCACCGTCAATGATCCAGAATCCAGCTTCCTCGGCCCAGCGGGCTATGGAATGTTTAACCTCGGCGGTAATAAAGAGATCCGCCCCGGCGTCCATGGCCGCCTCGGCAAATTCGGAACAGGAACCACCACAGACGGCAATTTTCCGCACGTGTTCAGGGCGTGGGCCTGCTTCAAGAAGCCAGGGAGGATCGCAGATTTGTCTGAGCAGCCTGATGCATTCCGTTGCCTGCATGGTCTGGCGGCATCGGCCGATTCTGCCCAGGCCGCAGGAGGCGGCACCATTAATTTTTCCAGGTATCAGGGGGGCGATATCAGTAAGCTGCATCCCTTCGGCCAGCACATCGCTGACCCCGGAGGCGGCAGCATCAAGATTGGTGTGACAACCGATAATATTGATGTTTCCTTTAATCGCCTGCGCTAAGAATGAACCGACGGGTTGATCCGTACGCAGGGAATGCAGGGGATGGAAAATTGCCGGATGATGGGTGATTATAACATTGACCCCTTTACATTTAGCGGTCTCGATAAGTGGGGAGACAGGGTCAAGGGCAATTAATACTCCTTGAACGGACGCCTTGGGATCTCCGGCAAGTAAGCCGGTATTATCCCATGATTCGGCCAGGGAGGTCGGTGCAATTTGTTCCAGGATGTCAAGGATATCTTGAATTAACAGCTCCATTGGCCCCCTGCAAAGAAAAAGAGGTACAGCCGCCGGGGGCTGTACCTCTTTTTTTGTGCTTTACCTCTTTTCGGGCAGCAGGCCCAAAAAGGAAAATATCGTTTAAAAGGCGTTGTTTTCAAAAGCCTGTATTATTTGATTGAGGAAGAAGTGTAAAACCCATATAATTGATTTCTTCCGTGGTCTGTAAATTGGTGGGCCTACCTGGACTCGAACCAGGGACCGACCGGTTATGAGCCGGTGGCTCTAGCCAACTGAGCTATAGGCCCATCGTTATAAACCTAACTATTCTACCTGAAAAAATAGAAGGGTCAATCTTTTTTTAGTGGAAATTGATTTTTTTCCAGGGCCCCCAACTATTTTTTCCGGTTTTTCGCACTTCCCGGGGGGAAGACGATGATGTATGCCAATTTAATCTACTTTCTGGTGGTTATTTTCCTGTATTCCACCAATATACCACCGGCAAAGCCCTCTTTTTCTCAGTGGCTCACCCTGGTTTTTACGGCAGCGGCCGCTCTTCTTTTTGCCCGCCTTTCCGCCCGTCTTTTTGCCGGTAGTCAGGAGGGTTCAAGCAGCCGCTATTTTGCAGCTGAAAAAAAACTGACGCTTGTTGCCATTGCTCTGTATGCCTTTTTTATTTATGGGCTTGATCTGAAATATTATCTTCATCCGCTTTCCCTTGGCGACCATTTGCCGGTATTGGAAAATTTTGCCGGGTTAATCCTCTTTTTTCTTTTGCTCACCATCATGTGGGTACAGGGGCGTTCTGCTTATGAGGCGGTTTTCCATCAAAGATATTCCCCAGTCGGTTTTGTCCTTTCCAATATTAAGGCGAATCTTCCCATTGTTCTTCCCTGGCTGGTGCTGTCGGCCGTGTTTGACCTGCTGGCCCTGCTGCCCTGGCCCGGTTTTCAGGAATTACTGACCTCTTCCTGGGGTGATCTCATTCTTTTTGGTGTTTTTATTGTATTTCTGGCCCTGTTTTTTCCGCCGCTTGTCCGCCGGCTCTGGGGATGCAAACCTGTCCCCCCCGGCCCCTTGCGTGACCACATAGAATCATTTTGCCGACAGCAGGGTTTTCATTCTGAAATATTATACTGGCCGCTGTTTGAAGGTCAGGTGCTGACGGCGGCGGTAATGGGTATTGTGCCCCGCTTTCGCTATCTGATGATTACGCCGGCGCTGGCGGCTACCCTTGACTGGGAGGAGCTGGATTCGGTGCTGGCCCATGAGATCGGCCACGTAAAAAAACTGCATCTTGTTCTCTATGTTTTATTGTTTTTAGGTTTCAGCCTGATCGCAGGAGTTCTGGTGGAACCTTTGCCCTATCTGCTGCTGGGTAGTGATTTGTTTTATCAGCTGATCGCTTTTCTGGAGATTGGTCCGGATACCTTTCTGGCGGTTTTCGGGGGTGTCGTTCTTCTCGCTTTTATGTTGATCTACTTTCGTTTTGTTTTTGGATACTTTATCAGAAACTTTGAACGACAGGCAGATCTCTGGGTTTTTCATGCCCAGGGGACGGCCCGGCCGCTTATACGGGCCTTTGAAAAGATCGCCCGCTTAAGCGGCGATATCCGGGATGAAAAAAACTGGCACCATTTCGGTATTGGTGAGCGCATTGATTTTCTTGAACGTTGCGAAAATGATCGATCGTGTATTACGCGGCATAACCGTAAGGTTTTGTTAAGTCTGGTTGTTTATTTCGTGAGCATTGCCATTTGTCTGATGATTGTGCCGAAACTGGATCCGGCCTCGCTTGCGAGCGGATATGAGACTCGTTATGCGGAAGCCGTCCTTACCAGCAAGTTGAAGGAAGAACCGAAAAACAGCATGTTGCTGCAGATGTTAGGCGACTTGCTGCAGAAAAAGGCGATGGAAAAAAAGGCCATTGCCGCCTATGAAAAAGCGTTGAAGAACGACCCGATGAATGGTGAGTTATGTAATAATCTTGCCTGGCTGCTGTTGACGGCCAGGGATACATCGTTGCGGAATCCGGAACGTGCCCTCACCCTGGCCCGGACTGCTGTTTTGATCAGGGAAAAAGGATATATTTTAGATACCCTGGCGTTAGCCTATTTTGCCAATGGCCTCATCGAAGAGGCCGTGGCCACGGAATTGAAGGCCCTGCGTCTGGACCCTGATCATGCCGCATATTATCGCCGGCAACTGGAAAAATTCGGCAAACGGCTTACGTCAAACCATCCGGAAAAAATGAAGTAGAGCTTTTATCAGCCACTGACAACAGTCAGGCCGCTTTTTGGTGGATCTGGTTATTCAGGTTGCGGGCAATCCGCATCAGGGCATGGTCGCGACAGTTGAGGATGACGGCAGACAGGCCACCACTGGCCAGTACGGGCAGCATACGGTAATGAAGAGCGGATCGTTTTGCAGCGGCAATTCCCATGGTGCCGTTACTGAGCGCTAAAATGGTTTTTGCTTTTTGATTCGTCAGCTCTCCGATTAGAGAAATGAGTTCCAGCACTCTGTCCAGATCAGGCATGCCGCCGCTCAGATTCCAGGCCAGGGGATCCGTGCGTACGGAAAAAACAGGGTCCAGATAAATGTTTTTCAGCGGCATACCGATTTTGTCGGCCTGCTCAATGACATCCATAGCCAGCTGTAATTGGTTCTGGATGTCGATTGTCTGCATCCCCGGTCTGGTAAGCAGTATAACCAGTTCTGCATGATATTTTTTTGCCAGCCGCATCAGCAGGGTCAGGCGGGCCGGGTCAGCGGTTGCTGCATTGATTGTTATCTTTCCCGGGTATTGTCGCAGCGCTGGTTCCAGGTGTGGACCCGGGGCAAGGAAGAGGGGGATGGAAAATTGTTCCTGAAGGGTTTTTAGCGCCCAGTTGATCAGGTCGGTCATGGCCCTGGCCGGACCCGGATTGAGATCAAGGGCCATGGCGCCATTATTGATCTGTTTCTGGGCAAGCCTGATCAGGCCGGTATCGTCGTGCCTGTCAAGCACTGCCTGAAAGCGTGGATTGAGGATGTGAATGTCTTCGCCGACAAGGAGTAATCTGCGGTTGTCCCGGGTGTTCATGTTGTTTTCTCCCATGGTCCGGGTATGGCGGCAACGAAAAACCCGGACCGAAATAGAATAATACAATCGATCCGGGATGTCCCTTTGCTCCACGGAATCATGGTCTTCCCGGTCCACGGGGAAGCAGCCGTTTATATTGCAGGCAGGTCTTCTGACTTCTCCACCCCTTTATCGGCCTTCCCGTGCTGCCAGGCAGGACAGTGGCGTACGGTATAGAGGGTATTACCTGAATTTAGGTATCAGGTTCCGTGGTTTATCTGCACGGGTTTGGAGTTACAGCGGCGGGCCCGTCCCGGATTTACACCGGGTTCCCTTTTCATCCACCAACAGGTGGACACCTGAATATTTATTTAGTTGTTAAACAATAGCGCAGGTGTGGAATATGGTCAAGGGAAATCTATATGTTGTGTATCGTTTCCTTGGCTGTACAGTATGTGGTGTTGATGACGAGGAAAAGCAGTCGAATGCTCCACCCGATGCAAGTTTACCGGGAGTCGGCACCGCAAGGGGCAGAGCATGGTCTTTTTATTTGCAGATGAGCAAAACGCTCAATTCAGCTACGAGAAGAACATGCAGGTTAACACCCTTCATCTTCTTCGATAATCATGCCGCCTGCCGACGGGCTGGTGGGCATAGCCGGTTCACTCTGCGGAGTTATATTTTGCGGTACCGATTCGGGAACGTTATTTTGGACCTGTCGGGCAAATGTTTTCCTTTGGCTTTTTTCAAATTTGGCCCAGAGTCGGGCATCCCTCGGGTCAATGGTAAGGGCTTGACGATAGGTATTCGATGCCTCGGCATAGTTTCGGTTGCTGAAAAACCGGTCGGCCTGTTGGACCAGGTTTGTGTACCTCTGGTATTGGCCGCTGAGTATCTTTTTATTATCAAGGGTAGCCAGGCTGCCTGCCAGAATCAAGGCAACAATGATTACGGCAAATGTTACGCGTTTATATTCCATTAGTTATTCCTCCCGAATTTTTTCTGAACTATTTTTTCAAGAAAGGCAAAGAAGACGATAAACCCGATGCCCGCTGTTGTGACCAGAAGAATGGTCATCCCCAGCGGCAAACCGAAAAAATCATGCAGGAATATTCGTCCCATAGCTCCTGATTTGTAAAGTGGTTTAATCAGGGGGAACACTTCTGAAAAAAGTGCGGAACCTATTAACAGGCCACCTGCAAATACTGCTCCATCAATTTTACCACCAGCCATGGCGGTTGTGGATGTAGCCGGTCAGTAGCCGCCCATCACCATGCCCACCCCCAGGATAATGCCGGCCAGGATGTAGGAAATGATAAAGGTGTCGGGAAGATAAATAAGTGAAATGTCCAGAACTCCAAGGGCGGAGCTTGCATAGAGAAGTAACATGGCGGTCAGGATGGCGGAGAACATGACCTTGACCACGGTTACGTCATAGAGATAAAAAACGCCGGCTATCTTACGACAGTTTGCCAGCCCGCCCGATTCCAGGACAAGACCGAAAAAAAAGCCAAGGCAGACCGCTAAAAAGAGATCCACCGGTGAGTTTGCCATGTGGGCAATTTTCAATATCGGCGCCATTATAACCACCCATCCTTAACAAAATATGCTGTAGCGTAACCACCGAAAAAAACGGAAAAAAGAAATACCCAGGAACCAAGGGACAGCATGGCCGAGCCGGACAGTCCCTGACCGCTGGTGCAGCCAAGCCCCAGGCGGGAGGCAAAACCTACCAATATTCCTCCTGCCAGGGCGTAGATAAGTCTACCCTTGATGGATATACCCGGTCCACGATTAACCTCTATTTTACTTCTGCCATGGATAAATGTGGCATAGAGGCCTCCGAGAAAGGTACCGATTCCCATGTAGACGAGCCGGAAATGGAGAGGATTTTTCCCGTGGGCGAAATAATGGCCGAAATATTCGGAACTGTTAATGTGATTCGGGGCAACCAGATGGATGAGATACGCGGACAGCCTGGTCCAGGCGGCCGAACCACCCAATCCCTTGCCGCAGAGTAAAAAAGAGGCAAAAAGGACAAATCCCAGGGCTATCCCGGCAATATATGGATTGAGATACTGCTTCATAAAACGCTCCCGTATCTGGTAGTGCTGCTCCTGTAATACTCCGGGCGTTGTCGATGGTAACGCTGATCCGGCAGTATTCTGCCTAATCAGCGTTGAACCCTCAGGGACTACCAGAGTTGTATTCCTGCAGGCCGGCCGAAGGCAGATGTTTTGTATGCCTCGGAGTCTGCGCTTGCCGGCCCGTAAACAAAAAAATCCCGTTAAATCAAGAGGTAGATCAATAGGGATGCCACATTCTCAAACGAAAAGATTTTTCCGCCTTTGAGGGGTGCTGCCGATATTTGATGATTTTGAAGGAACCGGTAAACTGG
>JALSNT010000229.1 GCA_026986885.1 Desulfobulbaceae bacterium | reverse complement strand
ACTCCCTGCCCGCAAACGATGCACAAACAAAGACAATCGTCGAAAATTTTGTGACCGCGAGTACCTCTCCGACAGAAACACAAATTCTTCGTCTTTATGCCGAGCTCTTCCAAAAGGCATACATCACGGCCCCGGAGGTCAGGATCGCCCGTGCCAGAAAAGAGCAAAAGAGTGCGCAGCTTTACACTGCCTGGGCCAAACGTCTGGCGCCGGCGGTTGATGCCCGCCTGTCCCAGATCCATGAATTTAACCAGGACACGGCCGGTGACAATATCACCGATTACAACGCCCCCAATCAGACATATCATTTTAGCGATGGAGAAGACTACCACGACTGGCAGTTCACCCTTGACCTGCCGCTCTATCGACGGCCGGTGTCCGTGCAGGTCGACATTGCCGAGGCCGACGAACGGCTGGCGGAAAATAATTTGCGCATAAAAACCCAGGAACTCGATATTCACCTGCACGAATTACTCGGCAAATATCTGATCGCAACCTATCGGCTCCTTAATCTACGTAATTCCGTCAAATTATCACAAAAGCATGTTGAAAAAATTCATAAAGGATATGAATTACGGGATCAGACCAGATTGCAACTTCTCCGGGCAGAGGCCAACCTCAAGGAACTGGAGGCCCGGCGCGACCTTGACGAACAACGGCAGGAGGCCGCATTACGTGAGTTGTTGGATTTTACCGGCCTTCGGCAGAATGCATCAATTTTTCAACGACTACACAACCTGTTGACAGATGAAGTTGCTACTGCCGGCGCAATCAACTCACTTGCCGACCTCAAACAAAGCTATGAAAAAATTAAAAATTTCGCAAACTCCGCCAAAAACCTTACCTTAAGACGACAGTTCCTCGACCACAGCCTGCTGGGAAAAAAAATTAAGCTGGAACAAAACCTTGCCAAAAACAAAGCACTGCTGCACACGGCGCACGATTGGCCGGGACTGTCGATACGGGGCTTGTATGAACGTAAGGATGATACGGAATTTAATGATTTTGAGGGCGATGGTTCCCTGTCAGTGATTCTGTCCGTGCCGCTTTTTTCAGGAGGTACCCTGATAAGCAACAGTAACGCGCAGACAATGGCCCGAAAAATCGCCGATGTAACCCAATACGCCGATCTACGGAAAAACATCCACGCACTGGAAAATAATCAACGCCTGATCAACAGCCTGCAAAAGGTCTTTGCAAACCAAAAAATTCATCTGGAACAACAAAAAGAAATCGTCATCCTTTCCCTGAAATCCTATGCCATTAAACAGACATCAATGCAGGATCTGCTTACGTCAAAAAACAGGTTGATCGATGCCAAAAACGCCCTGATGGAAACCACCAATACCCTGGGAACCCTGTACCGACAATTTGCCTGGCAGTTAGGTATTCCTTATCCCCTGCCGTCTATTCCCCGGGAAAGCGAGAAGGAAAGGGCGAATAAATAATTAAGCAGCGGTTGGCCTAAAAATTAAATTTCAGGCCAACATTGGCGGTAAAGCCGCTGACATCAACATTATCTCGAAGAGCGGTGTCGATATCGCTGAAACGATAAATGGCCTCGCCAAAGAGTTTGAAAAAAGGAATACCCAGCTGCAGGTCAACACCGGCACCTACGTAAGCGCCAAAGGTTGAATCTACATCAATCTTGTCTGCGTCGGCATAGAGATAGGAGACACCGGCAAGAGCATAAGGGTCAACGTCGGCATCCGGAAAGAGATGGACCTGCAACCCGAGATCAATCGGCAGCAGGGTCAAGCTGTCATCGGTGTCCAGATCGCTGTTTTCAAAAAAATAGACCCGACCGTCCAGGCGGAGATAATCAATAAAGAACAGATCCATGGTTACACCGAGACCTGCCCCCCAGGAGCCTTCAACATCTTTTTTATCCCAGTAACTGCCAAATCCGTACAGATCAACGGCTGCCGCCGGAACTGCATACAAGAGTACCAGTATAACCAGTAATATACTTTGACGTATCCGTTTGTTTTCCATGGTTTTCTCCTTTTCCCCGGCAAGTGCTTATAAATTACTTCATTCTTAAAATCAAACAGCATAAAGAGTGCATAACAACAGAAATCTCCCTTTATAAAAGTTACCCCATCAGAATGGGCAAAGCAATGGATATCCTATGGGCGTGCTACCATCTGCGCTATTCTTCTCACCGCCATGTCCCTTTCAATTTTTCCCGTTTTCCTGTTACCGAAGGAAGATCATTTTACAGTGCTGACAAGAAAGAAGAGTTGACTTCTGTTTCGTAACACCGTAAATTTTTAGCTCTTCCCCCGTTTTACCCATGCAGGAATGCACGTTTATGAAACAACAGAAAAAACTTACGGCAAGCCAGGAAGACTACCTGGAAGCAATTTACCACATTTCCGCTGAAAAAATGGCGGCCCGGGCAAAGGATATTTCCCAACGGCTCGAAGTTCGAGCCTCTTCGGTAACCGGCGCCTTGCGTACCCTGAAAAAAATGGGGCTGATCAATTATGCCCCATATGATCTCATCACTCTGACGGAAAAAGGTAAACCGGTTGCAGAGGAAGTCGTCCGCCGCCACCAGGCGCTTGAACGTTTTCTGGTTCACGTACTTGGGGTGGAGGCGAAAGAAGCCGATATTGCTGCCTGCCGAATGGAACATTCAATACCCAAGGCAATCGTCGATCGACTGATCAAATATGCCGAGTATGTTGAAAAATGCCCCAAAGGAGCCATTACCTGGGATTCCGGTTTTGGTTATTACTGCAAACATGGTTGCGACGAAGAAGATTGCCGCCATTGCAGGTCTGATTATTCCCATGACGGCTCAAATTCGTAGCACCCCTGCTGCAGTCTCCCCTCTCTCTCCCATTTCCTTTTCCCTAACACTTCATGTAGCTTTCATCATATAGCTGCATGTAAATAGTTAATTTTTCGTTATCCTCCAATCAAGCCCACCTGCTTTCCCTTGATTTCTGGCACGAAAGTTTATTTAGCATCTAAATATTTTTTCGTTATGCCTAAAAAATCTATTGACCAAAAAACTTTACCCTTGGTATTAGGTGCCCCTAAGAAAAAATATCTAAAGAATCTTCATACAGAAAACCTGAAAATAACAAAATACGACATGAACCTGCAGAAGATTACCCTCCCCGGTTTTCCACTCTCTCTGGCCGCAGCCGGGGAGAGAGTTCTAATTAAAGAAATTAAAGGCGGAACTCGCTTCAAACAACGTCTAAGCAGCATGGGGATTCAACTGATGGATAACATTGAG
>JALSNT010000228.1 GCA_026986885.1 Desulfobulbaceae bacterium | reverse complement strand
TGGGGATTATGGCCGATGATACCAACGGTGACAATAAAATCGACTGGCAGGGAATGGAGCAGGCCTCTCCCAATCCAGCCTTTATCCATCCCACCTACCATATTGTTTCCGGAAATTGCGGGGCGCCCTATTATAACAAGCAGGCAACCCCCTGGTCGGACAGGTTGGCTGTCTATTCCTCCCAGAAAGGATATACCATCCTGGATATTACCGACAAGGGTGTAGAACTAACCGCATACTCACTTGACGGCGGGGTAATTGATCACATTGATAATCTTATGGATGTCAAGTAACCCACTCCTTCCAGTATAAAAAAGCCGCATTGCAATGATGCGGCTTTTTTTTATTAACCATCGATGTTGTAATCGGTCCCAGGTGTATCCTGTTTGTTCCGTCATACCTGTTCAAGGGAAAGCGAGCTCTGCGAGATTCCGATAGCCCTCCTATGTGGACGGATGTGACCGGACAGATAAACGAACCTGAGGTTTCGAAGATGGCGTGCTTGTGATCAATTATCTTGTTCCCTCGCTCCGGCTTTAACATAAAAATAACTATCCTCTAATCCCTGACTAACATGCACCCTTTACATAAGGAATCATAATTACTGTCACAGACGCAAAGCCAAACCCGTTGTAAAGCGGGGACGGAAAGCCACGGATCCTTTAGTTACAGGGATGGCCGGACTGCATTATGCAGTTCGGCCTTTTTTGTTTCGGGATACGTTCGGTTCTTTAAAGGGCCTACCCGTCGTCGATGACGGCAAGGCAGAATAATACAATGAAAAAAAGGAGAGAGACTATGGAAATGAAAAAAATGTTACGCAGACAACTTATTGTCGGGACTACGGCCCTGCTTCTTGGCGGTTTGGTTACAACAGCAGCCCAGGCCGCTTTCCTCACATGGGATCCGACAACCACAAACGTTCATGTCGGGGAGAGTTTTGACGTTAATATCTTTGTCGGCGGTCTGATGCCGGATGAAGATCTGGCCGGGTTTGATCTTGATGCACTGTTCGACAATACTATGTTGAGTTTTAATTCCTACACCCTGTACGACAATCTGGGAGATATCAACGCCGGTGAGGCCGAAGACTGGAGCATGGGTGATGACGGTTACGGCGCCGTTAATCTGGCTGAAGTGTCCTGGCTGCCTGCTTTCCCCTCTCAGGGTAACTCCTTCATGCTGGCCACGTTAAGCTTTAGCGCAACCGATGCCGGAACATCCACCCTGTCCTTTGATTATGTTGATTTCTCCGACCCTTACGGAGATCCCATTGTTTACTGGGGCAATGTTCCGGGAAGCGTTGATATTACGGCGGCGCCTGTTCCCGAGCCTTGCACCATGATGCTGTTTGGCATCGGTCTGGCCGGTTTGATGGGCCTGAACCATCGTAAGGAGAACCAACCGTCAATCTGATGGCCGTAAACGCCTCCATTTACCATACCACCTGGAGGCGTAGTCATGTCACTATCTTCAGCATTTAAGGAAAACTCCATGAAATATCTATCAGTACGATTTATACGTGCGGTTACTGTCCTGTTGCTGGCATGCGCTGCCAATTGTCCAGCAGGAGAGTTGGATCTGCGCCTGATCCACATGAACGATATCCATTCTCATATCAGCAGCGAACAATCCAGTCTCTATTTCAACGGCACAAAGACCTATGTACAGTGGGGCGGCATACCACGGGCAGTCACCAAAATCAGGCAACTGGCCGCTGAACAGCCCAATCATCTCATTCTCAACGCCGGGGACACCTTTCAGGGAACGCTGTTTTACACCCTGTTCAAGGGTGATGCCACTGCCGCCATGCTCAATCATATTCCCTGGGATGCCATTGAACTGGGCAACCATGAATTTGATGACGGTGATGCTCACCTGGCAGCCTACATCGACAAGGTTGACGCGCCATTTATCGCAGCCAATGTGGTACCCATGGCCGGCAGTGTGCTGGCAGGCAAATGGACGCCTTATATCATTAAAGAAGTTGGCGGTGAACGGGTAGGGATTATCGGCATTGAGGTCAAGAAAAAAACCGAAGAATCCTCCCGGCCCGGTGACGAGATCACCTTTCTTGACGAAGTTGACACAGCACAACAATATGTCACCGAGTTAGAGAGCATGGGAGTCGATAAAATAATACTTCTTTCCCATTTCGGTTTGGAACACGACATGAACCTTGCTTCTCAGGTAAGCGGTATAGACATAATTATTGATGGTGACTCCCATACTCTGATGGGCGACTTGTCCGCTCTGGGCCTTGCCTCATCCCATCCATATCCTGAAAGCGTCTCTTCATCGACCGGGGAACCGGTCTGTATTGCCCAGGCATGGGAATATGCCAAAACAGTGGGCAGCCTGGATGTTCACTTTGATGACAATGGCGTGCTCACCAGTTGCAGCGGTAATGCCTCCCTGCTTTTAGGAGATACTTTCAGGCAAAAGGACGCATCGGGGAACAAGGTGGAAGTGGACGGGGCCACCCGTGCTGAAATCGAAACCATCATCGAATCCATGGCCAACGTCGACATCGTTGAGGAAGATAATGAAGCAGTTGTTGAATTACAACAGTACCAGGACCAGGTGGATTCGTTAAAATACCAGGTGGTAGGTCATGCCGCCGAAGAACTCAACCACATCCGTATTCCAGGCCGGGATTACCTGGGAAATTCCGGTGTCGATTTCCCGCTGGGCAGCGAGATAGCGCCTTTGGTGGCCAAAAGTTTTTATGATTTAAGCCTGCGGGCCGATGCCTGCATCCAGAATGCAGGCGGCGTGCGCATCAATGTCCCTGAGGGGGAGATTACCATTGATACCGCCTATTCCCTGCTGCCCTTTGCCAATACCCTGTTCGAGATTACCATGACCGGCAGCGAGATCAAACAGGTGCTGGAGGACGCCATCAGCAATTACTATGACAACGGCGGCTCCACCGGTTCCTTTCCCTATGCCTACGGCCTGCGCTACGACATCAATATGGCCGCCCCGGTCAACACCCGTATCAGCGGCCTTGAAATAAAAGACCGGCAGACCGGTTCCTGGTCGTCTATTGTCCCGACCCGGATGTATGTAATCGTCACCAACAGCTATATTGCTTCAGGCAAGGATGGCTATACCACCTTCAAAACAGTACAGGATGAGCGCGGCCAAGGTGTTGACACCTATCTTGATTATGCCATGTCCTTTGTCAACTATGCCAAATCCCTGGAATCCGAAGGCCGTGACATGTCGCCTCTGCCGCCTGAAGAACACTG
>JALSNT010000227.1 GCA_026986885.1 Desulfobulbaceae bacterium | reverse complement strand
GTTCCCGGATTATTTATGGTCGATCATTGCTCTGCATCCGCACCCGGCAGGGTGAAGCATCGCCTGGTGCCACATACTGCAGCCCGGGCGTCGTTCCGGTGGCCCGCTCAATCCGGGCAAGGGCGACAAGATAATCGGCATAGGTGGTGACAAGACGGGCCTGGGCATTGGTGTAGCGCAATTGGGCGTCGTTAAACTCAATCATGTCATTTAAGCCCGCCTTATACCGTCCCCGGGCCTGATCAAGGTTTTCCTTTGCCAGCTCCAGGGACTGGGCGGCGATATCCACGGCACTCCTGTTTGCATCGGCCCGCAGGTAACTTTCAGCAACCTCCCGGGTGACGGCCAGCTCAAGCTCATGGAGAGCGGCCTGAATTTCGCGAAACTTGGCCCGGCTGCGGGCAACCTCACCCCGGGTGCGGAGGCCGGAAAAGAGCTGCCAGCTTAACCCCACTCCGACCTGCCACTGGTCGGGCAGACTGGTCAGATCGGTTGCAAAATCATCATACTGCGCCCCGACATCAATACGGGGAAAATAGTCACCCCTTGCCCTAATAACGGCGGCCTTTGCCGACTGCACCAGAAAAGCCACCTGTTTCATTTCCGGCCGATGTTCTGAAGCTGCAGCCTGAAGCATATCCAGGGAAAATGACATGGCTGGTTTTTCCGCCGCCAGTTTCTCCAACGGCCCCTCTCCGCTCACCAAGAGGTAATTGCCCCCATTGGGACGTAGGCCAAGGACATTTTCAAAATTTTTCCGTTCAACCTGCAGATCAGCCTCTGCCTGCACCAGATTGAGCCGGGCATTGGAGAGTTGCAGCCGGGCATTGGTCACATCAATCTTTGCCCGCACTCCTGCCTGAAAGTACTTTTGGGCTCGATACAGGTGCTGTTCATAGATCTTTATTGCCAGTCGGGCCACCTCGACAAGCCGTTTCTTTGCCATAACCCCGTAAAAGGATTGTTTCAGGGCCAGCACAACATCCTGATTGAGCTGATACATATTGGCCCTGGAGGCCTCAAGTTCAAAGCGGCCGACATCTATGGCGCCGGTGGTCTTGCCGAAATCATAAATAAGCTGATTTAAATGGAGTGAGCCATAGCCGACATCGTCTTCGTCAAGGGGTTGCAGGTTGTCGATATGTTGACGCCGGTAGCCGCCGGCGACATCAAGCTGCGGCAGGTAACCCGACCAGGCCTTGGTCAGGGAGCCCCGGCTCTGCATACATTGCTGCCTAACTATTTCCAACCGTGGATTATGCTCAAGGGCCAGGGAAACGGCCTGACCGAGGGTCAGCTGCAGGGTGTCGGCAAGTCCGGTGACCGGCAGGAAAAGAACGCCGGCAAGAAAAACTCTGAAAAAAAATTGCACGATTCCTCCGAAATAAAAGGATAAAAGTCAAACTTTATCTTGAGAATTCATACCATAACGGGTACTAAAATACTATCTTTTCACAATAATCTTCTGAAATTTTACTTTGTGGTCCGGCATGCAGATTATCCCAGAGACTATCCTCAAACCAGAGGATACTGTTCCATGTTTCCAGCTGACGCTCTTGCTGATGATTTTCCTCCTGCTCTCCGGCGGTTGCAGTAATGGCAAGCAGGAACCAGCCGCAAAAAAAGAGCCGCCTCCCCTGAGCGTTGAAACCATTACCGTCCATAAGGAACCCGTTCCCATCCAGCTCGAATACACGGGCAAGACCGAGGCCGTCAAAAGGGTGGAAGTAAGGGCCCGGGTTGCCGGCACCCTGGAAAAGATACTCTTTACCGAGGGTGATCATGTCGAGCAGGGCCAGAGACTCTTTACCATAGAACAGACCGCCTACCAGGCCGCTCTTGACCAGGCCCTGGCCAAACGTGAACTTGACAACGCCTCCCTGCGGCTTGCCAAAGCCGATGTCGCCCGCTACCGTCCTCTGGTGGCGGAAGATCTTGCCCCGAGAGTAACCCTGGAGCAGTATCAGGCAAAGGAGGCAGAGTTGCGGGCAAAGATCAAGGCCGATGAAGCGGCCGTCAGAGAAGCCCGGCTTAACCTCTCCTATACCGAAATTACAGCGCCGATAGCCGGCGCTGTCAGCCGCAGCTACGTGGATGTGGGCAACATCGTCGGCTATGGCGATAAAACCCTGTTGACCACCATTGTTGCCGATGACCCCATGTACGCCTATTTCAACCCAACGGAAGAACAGTTTCAGATCATGCGCCGCTACAAATCAAAAAACGTGCTTGATGCCAGGGTGCGGGTACCGGCCACCGGCTCCATTATCAAACGCGGTCCCCACAGGGGCCATGTCGATTTCGTTGACAACCGGATCGACCGGATGACCGGAACCATCAGCATGCGGGCCGTGGTGGAAAATCCGAAACATGATCTTCTTGAGGGAACCTTTGTCTATGTCGATGTTTTCGTCACCGATAAGATTCCTTTCATCATGGTGCCGCCGCGGGCGATTCTTGAAGACCAGCAGGGCAGTTTCGTCTATACGGTCGATGCGAACAATACCGCCGCAAGGAAAAACGTCAAACGGGGATTTGAAGGACGCCTGTATGTACAAATCAAGGACGGCCTTGCAGACGGTGACCGGCTCATCATATCGGCCCTGGCACGAGTCAAACCGGGCATCAAGGTGACCCCGCAGGATGTAAGTAAGGAAAAAGGGGTCAAGGCCGCCTTGAACAAAGAACTGCCGGCCCCGGGAGAATAATTCCATGTTCTCGGTTTTTTTCATCAAACGCCCCATCTTTGCCATGGTGATCTCGCTGCTGATCATCCTGAGCGGCCTGGTCTCCCTGAAAATTCTGCCCGTCCAGGAGTATCCCGACGTCACCCCGCCCACGGTCGTGGTCAGCGCCACCTATGTCGGCGCCAATGCCTACACGGTGGAAGAAACCGTAACCCGGCCGCTGGAGGATAAGATTAACGGCACCAAGGGCATGATCTACATGACCTCCTCTTCCACCAGTTCAGGCATGTCCAGCATCACCGTCTACTTTGAGCCCGGCTATGACCTGGATATCGCCGCCGTCGACGTACAGAACAAGGTATCCATGGCCACGGCCCAGTTACCGGCCGAAGTCAGACAGCAGGGCGTCATCGTTGACAAACAGTCACCCTCGGTCGTCTGTTTCGTCGCCATTACCGGCGATAAACAGTTTGATGAAAATTTTCTCAGCAACTATGCCAGCATCAATGTGCTTGATGAACTCAAACGGATACCGGGCGTGGGCAAGGCCGAAATTTTAGGTGAGAAAAAATACTCCA
>JALSNT010000226.1 GCA_026986885.1 Desulfobulbaceae bacterium | reverse complement strand
CGCTGAACGGCCTCTGATGTGCGGGCGGTGATAACGCCGACTTCAATACCGCTGTCCTGGAGCATGCGCAGGCCAAACCCATCTTTGGTATTAAAGCCCTTTGATTCACCGCCGTCCTCGGTATAGACGATGGTGCCGTCGGTGAGGACGCCGTCCACATCAAGCAGTAATAATTTGATCTTTTTTGCCTTGGGCAGAAGGGCGTGCCACTTGTCACTGCGCGCAACGGGACGGTTTCGCTTTTCGGCTCGTTCACGCAGGGCCTGGGTCAATTCACAGTCGGATGGATAGCCTCCGGGTTGTGAGGCCGGGCAACCGTTGTCAATCATTATCAGCCTTTGCCATCGCCGTCCGGATGGCCAACAACTGCTTCAGCAGTGATTCCACCTTGTCCAGAGGCCAGGAGTTGGGGCCGTCGCAGAGGGCCTTGTCCGGGTCGGGGTGTACTTCCATGAAGAGGCCGTCGATGCCGGCACCCATGGCGGCCCGGGCCAGAGTCGGAATAAATTCACGCTGGCCGCCGGAGCTGGCGCCCTGGCCGCCGGGCAGTTGCACCGAGTGGGTGGTATCAAAGATGACCGGGCAGCCCATGTCCCGCATCACCGGCAGGGAGCGCATATCCACCACCAGGTTATTATAGCCGAAACTGGTTCCCCGTTCGGTCAGCAACAACCGGTCGCAACCAGCGGCCCGTATCTTGCCCACAGCATGTACCATGTCCCAGGGAGCGACAAACTGACCTTTTTTGAGATTGACGGCCACGCCTGATTTGGCGGCAGCCACCAGTAGATCGGTCTGACGACAGAGAAAGGCGGGGATCTGGATAATATCAAGCAGGTCGGCCGCCATTTCCACCTGGCTGGATTCATGGATATCCGAGACCACCGGTACCCCGACCTCGCTGCGGATACGCCCCAGTTGCCGGAGACCGTTTTCCAGGCCCGGCCCGCGAAACGATTCCAGCGAAGTTCGGTTGGCCTTGTCAAATGAGGCCTTGAAGACGTAGGAAATACCGAGCCGGCCGCAGATAGCCTTCATTTCCCGGGCGATGTCCCAGGCCAGTTCACCCGATTCCAGCACGCAGGGACCGGCAAGCAGAAGCAAGGGATTACCCGGCCCGACCTGGTAGTGGTTGTCAGGGGTAGTTACAGTGACAGGGGTGATCATTTTTTATTGTTATCCTTTACCGCTGTTTTCCAGGGCCGCCCGGATAAATTCCCGAAACAGCGGATGGGGGCGCATGGGTTTGGATTGAAATTCCGGGTGGAACTGACAGCCCAGGAACCAGGGATGGTCGTTCAGCTCGACGATTTCCACCAGCTCATCATCGGGTGAAGTCCCGCTGATGACCAGGCCTGCGTCCTGCAGTTGTTTACGGAATTTATTATTGAACTCGTATCGGTGCCGGTGCCGTTCACTGATTTCATCTTTTTTATAGGCCGCCGAAGCCAGGGTATCCTTGATCAGCTTGCAGGGATAGGCGCCCAGACGCAGGGTGCCGCCCATGTCGGAATTTTCATCACGTATTTCGATCCTGCCGGTACGAAAATCAAACCATTCCTTCATCAGATAGATCACCGGTTCCGGGGTGTCGGGATCAAGTTCCGTGGAGTGGGCTTTTGTCATCCCGGCAATATTACGGGCAAATTCAACCACCGCCAGCTGCATGCCGAGGCAGATCCCGAAAAAAGGGACTTTGTTTTCCCGGGCATGGGTAATGGCCCTTATTTTCCCTTCCATACCCCGGCTGCCGAACCCTCCCGGTACCAGGATGCCGTCGCATTCCTGTAACTCATCGGTGGAGCCGGCGGTTTCCAGGTCATCGGCGGCGATATATTTGAGTTCGACCTGGGTTTCATTGGCAATGCCGCCGTGGATCAGGGATTCATGCAGGCTTTTGTACGCCTCTTTCAGGTCGACATACTTGCCGGTGATGCCGATGGTGACCTTGTGCTTCGGGTGCTTGATTTTGTGGACCAGCTCTTCCCAGGGCTTGATATTGGGTGCGCCGGTCCAGATACCAAGTTTCTCCAGAATTCGATCGTCAACCCCCTCCGCATGCAGTTTGAGGGGAACTTCATAAATGGAATCGACGTCAATGGCAGTAATGACTGCCTGCGGTTCAACATTACAGAACAGGGCGATTTTTTTCTTGATTGAGGCGTCCAGCGGCATTTCAGTCCGGCACATGAGAATATCGGGCTGAATACCGGAGGCCAGCAGTTCCTTGACCGAATGCTGGGTGGGTTTGGTCTTGATCTCGCCTGCTGTTTTGATATAGGGCACCAGGGTCAGGTGAATAAACAACGAATATTCCCGGCCCAGGTCGCCGCGCAGCTGCCGGATGGCCTCAATAAAGGGCAATCCCTCAATGTCGCCCACCGTGCCGCCGATTTCAACAATGGCCACATCCACCGAGCCGTCAAGCTGCAGCACCGCCCGCTTGATTTCATCGGTAATATGCGGGATCATCTGCACGGTGCCGCCCAAATACTCGCCCCGCCGTTCCTTGGTGATGACCGAGTAATAAATACGGCCCGATGTGTAATTATTCTTCTGGGCCATGACCGCGTCGGTGTAGCGTTCATAATGGCCCATATCCAGGTCGGTTTCCGCGCCGTCGTTGGTGACGTACACCTCCCCGTGCTGAAAGGGGTTCATGGTGCCGGGATCCACATTGATATATGGGTCCAGTTTCTGGAAGGTTACGCTCATGCCCCGGCATTCCAGGAGCGAGCCGATGGAGGCGGCGGCAAGGCCTTTGCCTAAAGAAGATAGAACACCGCCGGTGATGAAGATAAACTTTGTTTTTCTGGTCGGCTCTGTTTTCATGTGTCCTTCCTGTGGAGATGAAGAAATAGAAAATGGCAGACTGAAGCTGCCCCGGTTTCCGGTTACTCCTGATGGGAATTTATCATACCCCATCGGCATCCGTTTGACAACAGTTGGCCGATGGAATATCCGGCTATTTTCCCTCCTTGCCAACCGGGGGAGTATCCAGGGAATTAGCAAAATAACATATTGAATGCATGTCTGTTTTACATGGTGTCGCCCTTTATTTTTAATAATAGCAGGTCTGCTTGCGCGCAGCGGAAGCGGACAGGAAAGTTCCGTCATCAATGTCCGGTTTCGCGGGACTCAACCAGACCTGCACTGGTTACTGCCTGAATCAGCAACTGTCCCGCATTCGATCCGTTCAGACAGAGCTGCACTTTCCAGCAAAATCTGTGTGAATCCGTGTCCATCCGTGCTTCTTTCGATGTTGCTGAGGCTCG
>JALSNT010000225.1 GCA_026986885.1 Desulfobulbaceae bacterium | reverse complement strand
ATAAATGGCGCGCAGAAACCGGCTGCGCTGCACCGGTTTCTGCAATACGGTATGAATACCTCGGGTGCAATACAAAAAAATGATAAATAAGCATGAGTACCCTGCGGTGATTTCGTGATTGAAATTGCATATCGAATGTGGAACAAGGAATGTCGATTTGCAGAAGGAAAAGAAAAAATATGATCTGGAAGATCGTTTAATTGATTTTGTGGTACGAGTTATTACGTAAGCTGAATCATTACCAAAGAGTAAAGCTGGTAACCATATTGCAGGGCAACTCATTTGAAGCGGGCCATCATCCTCACCTAATTATGGTGAAGCTCAAAGTGCAGAATCACGCGCTGATTTTATCCACAAAATTAAGGTTTCTCTTAAGGAACTACGAGAAACTCTTCCTGCAGAATTGTGTAGTATGCACCTGCAGGATGAAAATGTCAAACAGCTTTCCGCAAAGAATACTTTTCTCGTGCCGGGATGGAACGAAAAATTCTTCACATTGATATGGATGCCTTCTTTGCCGCTGTTGAACAGCTTGACAATCCCTGTCTGCGCGGCAACCCGGTCATTGTCGGCGGCGATCCGTCGGGACGGGGGGTGGTGGCTGCCTGTTCCTACGAGGCCAGGGCCTTCGGCATCCATTCCGCCATGAGTTGTGCCCGGGCAAAACGACTCTGCCCGCAGGCTCTGTTTGTGCGGCCGCGCAAAGAACGTTACCGGGAAGTCTCCGGCCAAATCATGGAAATCTTCAGGAATTATGCGAAAAAAATCGAGCCGTTATCCATTGACGAGGCCTTTCTTGACGTTACTGAAAATATAAAAAAAATTCCGTCGGCGACCTGGACGGCCCGCGCCATCCGTAAGCACATTTACGACCATACCGGTCTGACCGCATCGGCCGGGGTTTCCTGTAATAAATTCCTGGCCAAGGTGGCATCTGATATGAATAAACCAGACGGTCTGACCGTCATCACTCCGGAACAGGCCCTGCCGTTTATCCACAGGCTGCCGATCAGAAAATTTTACGGGGTCGGCCGGGTGACGGAGCAGCGCATGCTGGCCATGGGCATCAGGACGGGCGCCGACCTGTTGCACTATTCCAGAGATGAACTTGTCAATCATTTTGGTAAATCAGGACTCTTTTTTTATGATATCGTCCGGGGAAGAGATCAACGGCCGGTCTGTGCCCGCCGTGGGAGAAAATCCATGGGCAGCGAAACAACACTGAAAGAGGATATTGCCGACCGGGAAGAAATGCTGGCCGTTCTTGTCCGGATTGCGGCAGGAGTGGCCGTTTCACTTGCCGAAAAAAAACTTGCCGCCAAAACGATTATTCTCAAAATCCGTTATAGTGATTTCGTCACCGTCACCCGCTCCAGAACCGTCTCCACCCCGTTGACGACCGGGGAGGAAATTATGCTTCTTCTCCCCCGATTGCTGGCATCCACCAAAGCGGGTATAAAAAAAGTACGTCTTTTGGGAATAACGGTCACCAATCTGCAGTCCAGGGAGCAGCAGACACCCCGACAGCTGCTGTTGCCGTTTTCCGACCCCGTCGTCGGCAAAGCGCATCCAGGTTCTCTTCTCCGATAGCAAAAAGACAACAATGTTCAGCGTTTTTTTTCAACAGATTGTCGAGTCGCAGCCACTGAATATCAACCGGCTACGAAAATGTTTTGATCTGGCCATGACCAAAAAACTTGCCGTCATCAAGCTGCCGCCGTCATTCTGGATGCAGGATCCGAAAATCAATCCCCGCGCCGATCATCTCTTCTGGGCGGCCCTGTTGCTTGACGATCGGCAACGGGCAGGACTGGCGCTGTCGGCAATGGCGGTGGAATATGAAGAACGGTACAGGGAAAAAACCGTTTGCCGACAAACCGATTTTTCCCGGAGTGTGGACGAGTCCCTGCGCCTGTTTCTGTTAAAAATACCTGAAGAAGACGAACAACTGCGAGTACGGATTCGCCTGCTTGCCGAGCAAATCAAACCATGAATGAAGTGACCTTCGGTATAGCCGTACTGCTGGCGGCAGGCTTGCTCTGTGCTAAAATCGTCCAGCTGTTTCGTCTGCCTTCGGTAACCGGCTTCATCCTGGCAGGCCTCGCCCTTGGCCCGTCCGGGTTCGGTCTGTTCACCATGGAAACCATCGGCCACCGACTGGATCATTTTACCCAGATTGCCCTGATGCTCATCGCCTTCGGCATTGGCGAACATATTGAAATCCGCAAATTAGGCAGCGTGGCCAGGAACGTGGGCTATATCGCCGTGGCCCAGGCCCTGGGTGCCTTCCTGCTGGTAACCGGCGCCGTCCTTGCCACCATTCATTTTACAGGTGGTGCCGGGGGCATCTTCCGCGACCAGCTGACCCTGGCCCTGCTTTTGGGTGCGGTTTCAGTGGCAACAGCTCCGGCCGCTATTCTGCATGTGGTGCGGGAGCTTGGTGCCCGTGGCCCCTTGACCGCTACCCTGATGGCCGTGGTGGCTGTCGATGACGGCCTGGCCATCATGATTTTCGGGACAGCAATTGCCGCCGTCCATCAACTGGCCGGACATACAGGCAACAACATTGCAACGGCAGTCATCTCCTCGTTTGCGGAAATCGGCTTTTCGACAGTTATTGGTATCGGCACCGGCCTGATTATCGACGTTGTCCTCCACAAACTGCACACACGGGAAGAAATGCTGACCGGCGGCCTGGCCCTGTTGCTGCTCTGCGGAGAAACCACCCGTATGTTACATCTTTCTCCGCTGTTAGCGGGCATGATGGCCGGTTTTATTCTGATAAACCGAGCTGAACGGGACGTACGACTTTTCCGGGCCATCAACCGATTTGAGCCGCCTGTTTATGTCCTGTTTTTTACCCTGGCCGGCGTGCATCTCGACATTTTTACGTTACGGGCTGCCGGCTGGATCGGGTTGGCCTATGTCCTGGCCCGCATCGCCGGCAAATATTGCGGCTCCCGGCTCGGCGGTTTGTTGTCCGGCGCTTCCCCGGTAGTCAGAAATTATTTAGGGCTGGCCCTTATTCCACAGGCGGGAGTGGCCATCGGCCTGGTCTTCATGATCGCCAGTGACCCAAAGATCGGCCAATGGTCGACCATTATCACTCCGGTAGTCCTTGCCGGTGTTGTTTTTTCTGAATTGATCGGTCCCCTGCTGGTTCGTTATACCCTGGAAAAAGGGAAAGAGACAACCGATGAACACATCCATCCTCAATGCCGGGGCCGTTCCGATGGAATCTGTAATCGCCTGCTGCAGGGACCCGACGGGGTCAGCCTGGCGCCATGGGAGGG
>JALSNT010000224.1 GCA_026986885.1 Desulfobulbaceae bacterium | reverse complement strand
TTTCAAGTTGCTTGATTGCCTTGCCTGCCTGCTCAACTGCCTGCCGATAGGGTGTGACCTGGTCGGCATGCAGTTCACAGAGACGGATATCTTCGCTGCGGGCAGGGAGTTCTGTCAATACCTGTTCCCTTGTCCGGCGCAGGATAAAGGGGTGGATAATTTTCCGGATAAGCCGGCGTTGTTTTTTGGTTTTGTTCTTTTTAAATATTTGCCGTACCGGTCGTGATGTGAATAAACCGGGCAGGCAGAGTTCAAGCAGGGCTTGCACCTCTTCAATGGAATTTTCAATGGGGGTGCCGCTTAATCCAAAGATGGATTCGGCCTCCAGTTGTCGGGCAGCGTCGTAAACAGCTGTTTTTTTGTTTTTCAGGGCGTGCATTTCGTCAAAAATAATCAGCTTGAAACTGTGATGGGCCAGCAGGCTGATATCCCGGCGTAACACCCCGTAGGTGGTAACGATGATCCTGTTTTTCAGTATTGTACTGAAATCACGTTCGGGCCCGTAATAAACATCCAGGCTCAGGTTGGGGAAAAATTTCCCTTGTTTTTCCGGCCAGTGGTAGAGGACGGCTGCCGGGCAGACTATGAGGATGGAATTTTTCTCATTCTTCTCATTCTTTTCATTCTTCCTGTCTGTTATCAGTTCCGCCAGGGCAAGGGCCTGATGTGTTTTACCCAGTCCCATATCATCTGCCAGGATGCCCCCAAGCCCGTAACGATGTAAACCGGAGAGCCAGTGGACGCCGTGTACCTGGTAGCTGCGCAGGTGTTTATTGATTGTGCCTTTGGCTAAAGGAGAAAAATCATTGTCCTGGCGAAGAACAAAGGAAATGGTATCTTTTTCCTTTCTTTTGCCACCGGTTGCGGTAATCCGGGGGAGCTGGCACCCCAACAGCAGCAGTTCCTGCCGGGTCAGTTTCACGCGTCCATCCTCAAGCAGCCTGTCCCTGCCGAGCGAGTGGAACCAGTGCAAAGGAGAATCCTCCAGGTCGAACCAATGGTGTCCGGGAATGAAACGTTTGTTGTCTGCCGCTGCCTGGAGCAATTCATGGAGTTGTATTTTCCGGTTTCCGACCCTGTAATACCCGGCAAGATAACACCAGTCCATGTCTTCGAAATTTTCAGTCAGTTCAAGTGAATCCGGTTCGTTAACAATGTCAAGGTTGATGACTTGCCGGTCAACTTTATGACGAGCAGAGTTGAGGGCGGTGTTGTTGAGTTCGAGAAAATCGGGAATTTCCTCTCTTGCAATGGTAAAACTGTTTTCTTTTTCCTGCTCTGCGGCCGCAAAATCAAAAAGAGGCATGGTTGTTTTCCGCCTTTTTCTCTTTTCTATTTTTTCGTTGGCGGGAATGGGTTTCAGTGAAAAAACAATATTATCCATGAAGTAGTGATTACCGAATCGTTGTTTTTCCAGGGCGGTCAGGGAATGTTCCTTACCATTATGCAGGCGGCACCAGCTTTCCACCGTAATGGTGTCCCCTTGTTTGTCGAAAAATACTTTGCTGAATTGTTCTGCCCGGGACACCTGCCGGATACCGAACTGCTCCGGGCCAAGGGAGGACAACAGCTCCCAGGTATGGCGGCGGGGCAGGGTAAGAGAGAAAAGCAAGCCGTCAGTATCGCTCTGCAGTTGATACAGGCCTTGTCCGGTAGTTTTTATATGAAATGAAGGTATTGGGTGATGGAGAAACAACAGTCTGCATAACCACATCCACCCTGATGTGTCCTGATGGAGTTTTTTACCGGTTCTCCCCCTTGCCAGCAGTTCCTGTTCGGTTTTCGTGCAGGTCCTTTCCACCAGTGTTGTTATCAGCTTTTCCTGGAAGCGTTGTTGTAAGTTTTTGTCCGGAGAAGCTGCAATGCCAAGTTGTTTTATTTCCCTGACTGCTGCCGGCGACAACTGGACCTGCAGGAGAAAATTTTTGTTTTTCCGCACCTGAAGACGATAGTTTTTTCCCTTTTGCCGCCAGGTGATTTCGGGCCGGCCTCCGGACAACCGTTGACAGAGGTACATCCCTGTTTTATGCCAGGGGCTGTTTTCAAACTCAAGGGAAACAGGATGAAGTTTTTCATGGCGTTCACGGAGAGTAAGCAGGGCAAGGGCGGCCACATGTTTACAACGATGTCCATAGCGGGTGGCCACGCAGGAACTGCACCAGCCGTCACGGAAAACAAATGGCTGCTGCCCCGTCTTTCCGGTTCTGCAGGTAATGGCGGCAATAATGTCATCGCCGGCAATCAGGCCCGAGTCACTCCTGAAATAGAAAAAGGATTGGATCTGTTGTTTTTGGATAAGGGCATGGGCGGCTTTGAGGGTATCAGCGGAAAACCATGTCTTCAACGCCAGCTTGTAAGGCATGGGTAAAAAGTCGGCTGATTGCAGCGGGGAAGATGTAAATGACGGCAGGGAGCTGGTATTTTTCATGACAATCTTTTTTAAAATAGAATCGGCAGAGTATATTTGGCCGGAAGAAAAATAACAACCTCAATCAGGCCTCAAATCATGACAGGGGCAAATTTATTGCCCTGTCTTGCATTATCCCGTCGTTCCGGGTATCTTTGCCGCTCATGGATACCCCGTTTCAAATCGTCAGTGATTTCACCCCGTCCGGTGACCAGCCCCGCGCCATTAACGAACTTTCCGAGGCCATAGAACAGGGCGTTCGCGACCAGGTGCTGCTTGGGGTAACCGGCAGCGGCAAGACCTTTACCATGGCCCAGGTTATTGCCCGGGTGCAGAAACCGGCCCTGGTGCTGGCGCCCAACAAGACCCTGGCCGCCCAGTTGTTTGCCGAGTTCCGCGAGCTTTTTCCCCATAACGCGGTCGAGTATTTTGTCTCCTACTATGATTATTACCAGCCCGAAGCCTATATCCCGGCCTCGGACACCTATATTGAAAAAGATTCGTCAATAAATGATGCCATCGACAAAATGCGCCATGCCGCCACCCGTTCCCTGCTTACCCGTGAAGATGTGTTGATTGTTGCCTCGGTATCCTGCATCTACGGCCTGGGTTCGCCCGATGAATATAAAAATATGCACCTCTTTCTGGAAGTGGGTGAGGATTATGCCATGGAGGATGTCCTGCGGCGGCTGGCCTTTATGCTGTATGAGCGTAATGAATTTTCCTTTCATCGCGGTACATTCCGGGTGCGGGGCGATGTGCTGGAGATTTTTCCGGTACATGAGGAAGAGCATGCCCTGCGGCTGGAATTTTTCGGTGACACGGTTGAGGCCATTACCCTAATCGACCCACTGCGGGGTGAGGTTATTGCCGATCTTGACGAGTATACGGTTTTTCCCGG
>JALSNT010000223.1 GCA_026986885.1 Desulfobulbaceae bacterium | reverse complement strand
ATTTCTTGAAGCCCTTCAGAAGCATGACGGGAACGCAGCGGACCGTCTTATAGCCGCAGAAATGGCCGGAAATTTCGTGGTCATCAATGATAACCTTGCAGAAGCTTTGCTGGATATCGTCGAGGATAGTCACGAATCCGAAGAATTACGTAGCAGGGCTGTAATATCTTTTGGTCCGGTATTGGACTATATCTATTTCGATATGGATGAATTTGCTGAAGCTGACGAATACAATGATGTTGCTGTTACGGAAGCAATGTACCAGCGAATCATAAAGTCTCTGCAGAGATTGTACTTTGACAAAACCGTGCCCGAATCAGTTCGTCGTCGAATCCTGGAAGCATCAGTTCGAAGCCCTCAGTCATGGCAAACGGATGCCGTGCGGGCCGCATATCAATCCGGGAAAGAAAATTGGTTAATCACTGCAGTTTTCTGCATGACATACCTCAAAGGATTTGAACAGGAAATCCTCGAAGCATTACAGAGCAAGGTTCCGGAAATAAAATACCATGCAGTTCAAGCCGCCGGCAACTGGGCTATTGCTGATGCCTGGCCGGAGATCAATAACATGCTGCGCGAGCAAAATGCTGATGCCGACCTGCTTCTGGCTGCAATTGATGCTGCGGTTAACATAGGACACCACCAGGCCATGGCTGCTCTGAATGAGCTTCTTTACCGATCATCTGATAATGACGATATCATAGATGCTGTCCATGAAGCATTGGCCATGCTTGATGAGCTTGTTCAGGAAGGGGAACCCAATCAATTTTAATAACTTTAATAGTGACGGAATGGGAAAAAGCACATCATGGATGAACAAAAATTAATAGCAAAATTACGTCTGATAGAACGATTAATCTCCGGAGCGGCCACAAAGGGGGAAGAAGTTGCTGCGGAACTTGCCAGAAAAAGAATTCTTGAACGGCTGCGCTGCCTTGAAAAAGAAGATCCTCCTGTCGAATATAAATTTTCCATGACTGATGCGTGGTCACGAAAAGTTTTTCTGGCTTTACTCCGGCGGTACGGAATCAAACCATACCGCTATCCCCGGCAAAGACACACCACAGTGATGGCGCGACTGTCACAAAAATTTGTCGATGAAACCCTGTGGCCCGAATTTCAGGAAATTTATAAAATTTTAAATGACTACCTTTCAGAAGTTACAGATCGGGTGATTTTACAGGTTTTAGAACAGGAAAGTGGCGAAGCTGATGTCGTGGAAAAAACAAAAATGATTCCATCTTAAACGTACTCAAAAATGACTTGTCCGGTGAGTTATAAAGGCAAATATCACTATCGCCACAGAAGCGGGGGAATTGGCAGCATACCTTCTTGAAAGTATAGATACCCTTGTTGTTCCGCCTGATCTCCCCTATTTCTGCTCCCTGTCGGTGCACGGATGCTACAACAGGGATGAAATCCTGGCAGCACTTGGCTACTTGAGCTTTGAGAAAAAAATTTCTATACGGGAAGGAGTGAAATATTTGCCAAACCTCAAGACCGATGTGTTCTTCATCACTCTGAATAAAACCGAAAAAGACTATTCGCCAACGACTATGTACGACGACTATGCTCTTGATGAGACCCATTTTCACTGGCAGTCACAGAGTACAACCAGCGAAACATCACCAACCGGGATGCGATACATTCATCATAAACAGCAGGAGAACCATGTTCTTCTTTTTGTAAGGGAAATGAAGAAGAAAAATAATCTTGCCTGTCCCTATTATTTTTTGGGTCCAGCAGATTATGTCAGCCATACCGGCAGTAAACCCATGTCAATAATCTGGCGTCTTCGCACTCCCATGCCGGGCAGGTTGATACGAACAACCACTAGATTGGCGGCAGCGTAATCATCAAATGGGAAAATTTATAGATGTTGCAGCTGCAGTCATAAAGGAAAACGGTCTGATTATGATGGCTCGCCGGGCAAAAGGAGAGCATCTGGCAGGAAAATGGGAATTTCCCGGAGGAAAAATTGAGTCCCATGAAACTCCAGAACAATGTCTGCAAAGGGAGTTGAAAGAGGAGTTTGCAATTATCACCCGAACCGGTGCCTTTGTCGGGGAATCAACTTTCAATTACCCTGACAAGTCGATACGACTTTTAGCTTACGAAGTTGTCTGGCTAGGGGGAGATTTTATGCTCCATGTTCATGATAAAATTGACTGGGTGAGGCCTGAGGATATCCTGGCGAAGGAAATGGCTGCGGCAGATATGCCCATTGCACGGATGCTGTGTGACAGAAATCCATGATATTGATTCAAAATTATTAATAGCCTGAAAAGCAACATTTCACAAGAAGCATAAGGTATGATTAAGAGGATTCCTTGGACTCGGCAACAACTTTTGGTGGCATTCAGTCTTTACTGCAAGATACCATTTGGGAAAATGCATTCTCGAAATCCAGAGATTATAAAATATGCAGAACTTTTGGGGAGAACACCATCGGCCTTGGCGATGAAATTAACAAATATAGCAAGCCTTGATCCGGCAATAACAACTACCGGACGTAAGGGATTGAAGGGTGCATCAAAAGCTGACCGACAGATGTGGGAGGAAATGCAGACCGATTGGGAAAATTTCGTGATTCAATCGGAGAAGGCTATCGGTGAAGTAATAACCCAAGCACCCATGGAAAAAAATTCCATCCTGGACGAGCAAGCTCTACCGGAAAAACAACAAGATTACAGTGGAAGAAATATGGTTATTCAAGCAACAACCCGAGTGGGACAAAATTTTTTCAGGAAAGCAGTGTTAAGCGCCTATGATTATAGGTGCTGTATTACCGGACTATCTGTTCCCCAACTGTTGGTTGCCAGTCATATCGTTCCGTGGAGCGTTGACAGAGAAAACAGGTTAAACCCAAGCAATGGTTTAGCCTTGTCCATGCTCCATGACAAGGCATTTGATTCCGGTTTGATAACAATCGATCGTGATATGAAGGTTTGTGTGTCCTCGAAAATCAAAATCTCCCCCAATGATACCTTTTTCAACACCACCCTGCAAAATTATCATGGCAGGCCCATATTTCAACCGGAAAAGTTTCAGCCATATGAGGATTTTTTAGTGTATCATCGTGAAAATATTTTTGAAAAATGATTTGTCGTTCTCTCCACAGGGGAAATTTATAGTATCGTAGCCGCCTGATATGGATGGCAACAACAGTTGCAGTGTTACCAAGCCGGGCGAAACAGAACAATATATCCAGAGCGCCCGGAACCTGTGGCATGGCCATCTGTATCCTGGTATCCTGAACCATGGCCGGTCACGGTGACGTTGCAGTGGCCCAGGATCAATCAATGTTTTTTTGA
>JALSNT010000222.1 GCA_026986885.1 Desulfobulbaceae bacterium | reverse complement strand
AGGATCCTTTCCATTTTGAGATTCGGGTGCCCGGTATCCTGAGCATGCTGGCAAATCGAAAATTCGGCTCCTTTGTGCCGGGCATAAACGATTTGGTGTATGGAAACGCCGAGCAGGGGATTATGGGCGCCGCCGAAAAAATGGAAAAGGGCAAAATTGCTCTGTCCCAGCTTGATACCTATAAAAAAATGAAAAAGGCCGGCAATGCGGGCGGAGCGTCAGCAGCACTTTCCATCTTTGATAACAATAAGGAATACTTAGGTTACGGGTTCTTGGCCAAACCGGAACAGGCGGTGCCGCCGGTAGGTATTGCCTTTAATGCCTTTCATATCATGGTGGTCCTGGGGACCTTGTTCCCGCTGGTCTTTCTGGCCTTTCTTTATTTTTCCTATAAGGATACCCTGCAGGAACAGAAATGGCTTCTCGGCGGTGGCACGATCATGTTTTTCCTGGGACTTGCCGCCCACCAGGCGGGCTGGGTAGTGGCCGAGGTCGGCAGACAGCCGTGGGCCATCCAGGACCTGCTGCCGGTAACGGTGGCACGCTCCAACCTGACCACCGGCACGGTACAGACGACCTTTTTTATGTTTCTCATCCTGTTTACCATCCTGCTGATAGCCGAGGTAAGCATCATGCTCAAACAGATCAGTCTTGGTCCCGAGGAAAGTTAAACAGACGCTTTAACCGGCTGCCGTTTTTATACTTCGGCGGCCGGGGTATTTTTTGCGATATCCGATATAGACCTGAATTAAATGTAAGCATACGATGGGTAGAAGATACCTGTCAGACCCCTTAGGGAGAAATAATGATGAATACCTTTTTGCTGTTATCCTGGTTGGCGGTGATTATTGTGTCGTATCGCGTTGCCATTTTCCTGCTCAAGAAAATGGCGCTCTTATAGCCGTTTTCCCGTTGGTTGTACTTGCCTCTTCCCCTCCGGGCAGTCGCTGCACCTCCTCCGCATCGGCTGCCCACCTTTGTTCTCCTCTTCAACCATGGAGAAAGTCATGCCCAAAGTCCTGCTTCTTGGTTCCAATGTCAAAATTTATAATCTACCGCTTAAAGAGGTCAGTCTGCTCGAAGAGGGGAGTCTGCCTGCCTATGGCTATAATCCCGGAGATGCTATTGAACTGCTGGCCGGCAAGGTGGTGGAGGTCGAGGGGCGCCTTGAGGAATGTTTGACCTGGCTGTCTTCCTACCTGGCAACTTCGGAACTGACGCCGAGGATTCAATCGCTTGCCTATGGCCGGGAGAAAAAGGTATACCAGATCTTTAAAAAACGGGTATTTCGACAGCGGCGGATGGAAGACCGTGCCCGGGTCGAACATGGCTGGTTCATGGTCAACCAGATCCTGCCTGCAGGCGGCCGGGGGCGGCCTAAAGATCATTTTTTTCGTCCGGAGGAACATGCAGATGTCCTGAGCGGAAACAAGGGGATGGTCTTAATTGATGACTCGGGCGTACCGCCGCAGATCTGTGATGACATTGTGAAATTGAATCCAGGCCTCTGGTGCATTGCCATGGGGATTTCAGTGGCCCATTGGCAGAAATGGGCGATGAAGCTGGGTGAGAGGTTTACCCTGTTTTGTCGACTGTCCGATCTGGAAACCACCCGCATGGAGATGGACAGTTCGGTAAACTGGGAAACAATTGTTGCCATGTGTCTGCGTGCCCTGCGTACACCGGAAGTCGGACTCTGGGACAGACGGAATAATCGTTTTTTCTGCCACATTGTCGTTGAAATGTTCCCGCACGGTATTCTCTATGTGGGGCCGGACGGTTCATTCTTTCGTTATCGCAAGGGATGCCTGCCGGAAAAAAGCTCTCCCCGGCAGCGGGGTTCGGTTCCCTGTTACGATACCATGGTGACCTCCATGCTCACCATGGATGCGCTTCGTTTTGACGGCTTTTCCTTCTCCCGAAACTGTTTTTATGATCTCTCCAAACGGGTACTGTTGAACTGGCAGATCCTCTCCCAGAATGGTTATGCCTTTGATGATGGCCTGGAATTTCCGGATCTGGATTTCTCTGCTACCTATCCGGACGGTTCCCCCTGCTCTTTTCTTGAAAATTGCGATGATCCGACCTTTATTGAACTACCTGCCTTTTCCGCTGATTTTGACTCTACCCTGGAACTGGTCGCCTCCCAGATCTGGAATGAGGAGAAAAAGAAGGCACTGCGTTCTTTTTTCCATATTCCGTTGCTGCCGCCCAACCCGGAAGCAGGGGGGCTGGGGTATGATTATCTGGATATCATTGTTTCCGTGCTGCACTGTCTCAAGGAAGAGGTAAACCGGGGAACCGGTTTTAATAATCTCCCTATTTTTCAATTAGGCCACTTGCGGACCACCGATCCGGCCGAGATTGATCCTGTTATTACTCTGCACAATGTGATGGATTCCTATGTCTCCAAATCAACTGTGTTCAGGCCGCTCTGTATCGGCGTTTTCGGACCGCCGGGCTCAGGAAAATCCTTTGCCGTCAAACAGGTGGCCGATGTGATTTCGAAAAATTTCAGTGGTAATCCCTTTGATTTTTTTGAATTCAATCTCACCCAGTTTGCCGGTCCCGATGAGATCAATTCCGCCATAGATCCGGTTCGGGCTTCGGTGGCCCAGGGTAAGGTGCCCATTGCCTTCTGGGATGAATTCGATTGTCGGTATGACGATAATGAATTCGGCTACCTGCGTTATTTCCTTCCTGCCATGCAGGACGGGGTTACCTATGTCCATGGTATCCCGTATCACATCGGTCGGGCTGTTTTTGTCTTTGCCGGTGGCGTTAAGGCCAGTTATACGGATATGGAAAAGTTACTGCACCCCGCCGATGCCAAAGAGCTGGAGATGACCAAGACCCTCAAAATTCCCGATTTTATGAGTCGCCTTCGGGTGGTTCTTGATATTGACGGCATTGAAATAGCGGAACACCTGCTCAGAGATTCGGCCGATGCAGAAGAACTGGAAGAGTTGCGCCGCATTCTTTTAAAACGTGCTTTTATTATTGCCCATCAGATGCAGACTCACTGGAGAAGCGCCGCCCGTAAGACATCCGGTCTCCTGCTTCGATTATTATTGGCTGAATATAAATTCGGCGCCCGCTCAATTGAGGCGGTCATCGAGGCCAGCCGGGCAGCGGATCGGCTGGTGTACGGCCTGCCCGAACTCATTGCTCCCTCGGCCGCCCGCATTCATGCCCGCTGGCGGGTTGGTCTGGAACGACGCATTGATAAAGTTCGTAAGTCCAAGGGACTGCGAGCGATCTGGTAAGGGCCGGAAAAGAGTTCCCGGTCAGGGAGTTTTTTCCAGTGTTTTTTCAACATATTCCAGC
>JALSNT010000221.1 GCA_026986885.1 Desulfobulbaceae bacterium | reverse complement strand
CCGTTGGTTATCCATTGTTTAGTTCCATTTAAAACCCAATGATCCCCGTCAAGTACCGCTGTTGTGCGCACGCCGGAGGCATCACTTCCGGCTCCGGCCTCCGTCAGGCCGAAAGCAGCCCATTTCTCACCCGTGGCAATCGCAGGAAGATATTTTTCTTTCAGTTCCCTGCTGCCGGCAATCATAACCGGATATATACCAAGGGCACAGGCGGCAAAACTTGTAGCAATCCCCACGCAACCACGGGCCATCTGCTCCATGGCAAGCACCATATCAAAACAGCCGCCTCCAAAACCGCCGTATTCTTCCGGAATAAAAATACTAAAGAGATCGGCTTTGGCAATTGCATCCATTATATCGGCGGCAAATTCGTTTTTTTCATCAAGCTCGGCCCGGGCAGGTATAATTTTATTCCTGGTTAATTCCCATGCCGTTTCTACGATCATCTGTTGGTCTTCGGTCAAAAAATAATCCACATTCTTCTCCTTAACTACCATTGCATGAGCAGCGCACCCCAGGTAAACCCGCCCCCAAAAGAACAAAACAGTATTCTGTCATTTCTCTTCAGTGTGTTGTTTCGGCGTACCTCGTCAAGTGCGATGGGGATACTGGCGGCAGAAGTATTGCCATAATGATCAACATTTACAAAAATTTTATCCTGCGGAATGGAAAGCCGTTCCGACAACTTATTTAAGATGCGGGTATTCGCCTGATGGGGAATGACAAGAGTAATATCATCCGTGGATAGATTTTCCTGTCGCAGAAGACGGGTAACGGCATCTTCCATGGAACGAACGGCAAATTTAAAGACATCCGGTCCGGACATCTGCATGAAACACCCCCGGCGCTGCCGTTGCAGATCCGGATTTCTGCTCTCGGGACTGTCCATATAGAGAAGGTTCCAGAGTCGGCCGTCGCTATATAAATTTGACGCCAGAACGCCCCTGTCAGGGGAACCGGAAAGAACAACAGCACCGGCACCGTCGCCAAACAAAATACAGGTGTTCCTGTCCTGCCAGTTAACCCTGGCGGACAGTATTTCAGAGCCGATGAGCAGGATTTTCATATCGGGATTGGCGCCGATATATTTATCTGCCATATCCAACCCGAAAAGAAAGCCTGAACATGCGGCATTAATATCAAAGGCAAAGGCTTTTTCAGCTCCGATTTCCGCCTGCACAAAGCAGGCGCAGGAGGGCATCATCATATGGGGTGTTATGGTGGCAACAATGATGAGATCAATGTCTTCGGCCGTGATACCAGCCATGGTAATAGCCTGTTGACCAGCAGCAGATGCCAGCTGAAAATTATCTTCACCTCTGCCGGCAATTCGACGAGACCGTATACCGGTACGACTGGTTATCCATTCGTCGGAGGTGTCGACCATTTTTTCGATATCCCGATTACTCAAGATCCGCTTCGGCAGACAGGAACCGGTTCCAAGAACTGCTGCATGATTCATAGACGGCAGGCTCCTTGTTAGGCGTTATATTGGACCAGAGCTTCTGAAATAGCATCATTGACCTTATTCTCAATCATGTCTGCCGCTACAAAAACAGCATTCTCAAGAGCAAGGGCATCCGACGTGCCGTGACAGATTATTCCGGTCCCGTTGATTCCCAGAAGAGGTGCACCGCCATACTCGGCATAATCCACCCGTTGCCTGAACCGGGCAAAAGCCCCGCGAATAAGCAGGTACCCGATTTTAGCTCGCCAGGTCTTGATAATCTCCGCTCGTAACATCTGCATGGCGGCATCGGCAAGACCTTCACTCACCTTTAATGCCACATTCCCGACAAACCCATCACAGATAATAACATCAACCTCCCCCTTATAGACATCACGGCCTTCAACATTTCCATAAAAATTTAAGGGGGCGGCCCGGAGCAGGTCATGGGTCTCTTTGACAAGGGTATTCCCCTTGCCGGCTTCTTCGCCGATACTGAGCAACCCTATTGTCGGCTGTTCAATTGCATGTAAAATACGGGAACAGGAGGAAGCCATAACGGCAAACTGCAACAGATGGTTGGGCCGGCAATCAACATTGGCCCCGATATCCATAATCATGACAGGTTTTTTCAATGTGGGAAAAAAACTGGCTATTCCCGGACGGGCAACACCTTTAAGCCGGCCGAGTTTACGGATAGCGGCCGCCATGGTCGCCCCGGAGTTACCTGCTGAGATTACGCCATCGGCCTGCTGCCGGCGGACAAGCTCAAACCCCACCATAATAGTAGAGTTCTTTTTCCGGCGCACGGCCTCAACCGGTGGTTCGTCCATACCGACGGTTTCAGGAGCGTGTTCAATATGCAACCGTTGCAACAGTGGTGAATTTGCACCAACAATATCCTTAACCTGTTTTTTTAACTGTTCTTCAGGACCAAGGAGGATTATCTCTAAATTTTTCTTTTTTCCCAGAGCGCCGACTGCTCCCCGGATGGGTAACTCGGAGCCTAAATCACCGCCCATGGTGTCAACTGCAATACGCACGGAATTGTGTTAACCCAGCTCATCCTCAAGATGAATAACGGTCCTGCCTTTATAGATTCCACATCCTCCGCAAAGCTGATGCGGCATTTTTGGTTCACCGCATTCCGGGCAGCGACCAACGCTTGGCTTTCTCAGGAAATCATGCGATCTCCGTTTTCTGGTCCGGGAATGTGAATGTCTTCTTTTTGGTAATGCCATGGTCTTCCTCCATTATATTCCTCTCTCTGTGGAATATATTTTACTATAATTGTCAACCGATGATAAACTCGTAAAAAGTAAAAATCATGTTATTAGATGGCTAAGTAAAAACACAGATATACAGGTAAGTGCAGACTCCGGGGAGTAGTTTTCTGTGGCGGGTCTTAACTATACAGTATATTGAGAATCGCCACAGAACACCCTTTGCTGTCGATCGAAGTTATTACGACACCATCAACCGAACTTATTTCTCCAGCAATTCCCTAAGGCCGGCAAAGGGACCGGTGCGCCGTTCATCCCGGCAACCACAATGATGCCGGTTCAGGTCCACACCGCATTCCGGGCACAGTCCCTGACAATTTTCCATGCATATCTGCTGTTGGGGCAGGCACAGGTACAACTGTTGCCGTGCAATCTCCTGCAGATCAACAACCGGTTCCGCAAGCTGTACAACATCCAGATCCCGGACGGAAAGATCAACATTCCTTATCTTTCCGTTATCCGGTTCATTGACCTCGCAGATTAACCGTAAGTGCGAATCAACAACCCTCGTGTATTCGCACAGGCAACGGTCACAGGTCAGCAGGAGTGTTGCCCGTACCGCCCCCTGGAGCAGGACCCGCTCCGTACCTTTTTTTTTGCAGG
>JALSNT010000220.1 GCA_026986885.1 Desulfobulbaceae bacterium | reverse complement strand
GAAAAAATTTACCGGGCTGTCAATGCCGCATAATTTAAATGATGGGCATGGCAAAGGGCAACGGCCAGGCCATCGGCGGCATCGGCACTGGGCAGTCCACTCAGTTCAAGCAGCACCCTGACCATTTCCTGGACCTGGGATTTATCAGCCTGACCGTAACCGGCAACCGTTTCCTTAACCTTTCTGGGGGTATAATCAAAAACATCCATGCCCAGACGACCGGCGGCAACCACGGCCGCACCCCTGGCCTGACCCAGCTTCAATGCCGAACGAACATTATGGGCGACAAACAGATCCTCCACCGCCGCCACATCCGGTCGATGCTGCGCCATCACCTCGGACAACCCTTCAAAAATCAACAGCAGGCGCCGGGAAAAATCCGTTTCCGCCTGCAGGCGAATGGTCCCGCAGGTGATAAAACCTGTCTCCCGGCCCAACCAGTCGACAATGCCGTAACCGGTTACCCGCGAACCTGGATCTATACCGATGATCCGCATTTTCTACGACAAATTCTCCATCAGCTCATCGGCAATATCAAAGTTGGCATGCACCTTCTGCACATCATCGTTATCTTCAAGATTATCAAGTAATTTCAGGAGAGAGCGAGCGGTCTTTTCTTCGGTTACGTCCACGGTGTTTTTCGGGATCATGGTAATGGCGGCCTCGGCACACTTGATGCCGCTCTTTTCCATACTCTCCACCACCTCGGAAAAATCATCGGGCTCGGTCAGGATCTGAAAGGTTGTCTCCTCTTCAAGCACATCCTCGGCCCCCGCCTCAATGGCCAGCTCCATCAGTTCTTCCTCGTCCACGCCGTCCTTATCGACCACGATCGAGCCTTTTTTGTCAAACATCCAGCCCACACAGCCGGATTCACCAAGATTACCGCCGCTCTTAGCGAAGAAATGACGGATATCGGCAACGGTCCGATTTTTATTGTCGGTCATGGTTTCCACCAGCACGGCCACGCCGCCGGGGCCGTAGCCCTCATAGAGAATCTCCTCATAGACCGCGCCCTCAAGATCGCCGGTCCCTTTTTTAATGGCCCGGGCAATATTGTCCTTGGGCATATTCTCGGATTTAGCCGCAATAATTGCACTCCGCAACCGTGGATTTCCATCGGGGTCACCGCCTCCCATGCGGGCGGCAATGGTGATCTCCTTGATCAACTTGGTAAATATTTTTCCTCTCTTGGCATCATTGGCACCCTTTTTCCGTTTGATGGTGCTCCATTTAGAATGTCCTGACACTGGCTGACTCCTTACGTAAATGAACTCTTTTAACACCTGAATTCAGGTAACAGGTTTTCTTTTTCCCTTTCCCCGTCTTCCTGCCGGCGGCCTGTAGCGTCGCCCCAGCACAAAAACCTCCCGGCTCTCTCTGCGTGAACTCTCCGGTTTAACGACCTTGACGTCGGCAAACAGCGGTTTGCATTCCTTTAGAAATTCAGGGAAATCCTCTCCCTGGAATACCTTGATGTACATACTGCCGCCTGGATGCAGCAGGGATCGGGACAACTCAAGGACCCGACGGCAAAGCCTGAGCGAATGCTGATGATCGGCATAGCGGCTGCCGGTGGTCCGTGGTGCCATGTCACTGAGCAGCACATGAAAGCCCGGCCATTTTTTTTGTATGGTTGCTGCCAGCTCATCGGCGTAGACATCATAACAGAGGAGGTGAATTTCAGCATCGCCTTTTTGTGCGGCAAGAGTGGTCTTCTGCAAATCCACTCCGACCACTACCCCCTTTGCTCCCAGAACCGACGCCGCATACAGACTCCAGCTTCCGGGATGGCAGCCTAAATCGAGCACCCTTTTTCCCGAACGGATAAAACGATACTTTTCCTGCGCTTCCTGCAGCTTGTACACCGATCTGGCCGGATAGTTATCCTTTTTCGCCTTTTTAAAATAATAATCCTGTTCTTTACGCATGGGTTTATTGCCGTAAAGCTTTGTTTGAAATTGAATTTGCCGACTCCCGCGCGGCAGCTTCAGCGGCCAGGGCCAGGGCCTGGGTCCGGGTTGAAATCCGGTGTTCCATCTGTGCCTCCCGTACCCGATCAAGGATGTGCCGAAACATCGGCCCGGGAGCAAGCCCCAATTCATCAATGAGATCGCGGCCGGTCAGCAGCGGTTTTGCCTCATTAACGGGAACAACATGTTCACGCCACACCTGATATAGACGCTCAAAAAGAGCGGCCACCTCCTGTTCCATTTTCTCCGGACTGTCCTCCCCTTTACCGGCCAGGGCATCCGCCATGGCAAGCATGAATAATCCCGGCAGATTATTCTCCACCTTTCGCACCAGGCGCAGACAGGCTTTCAGGGTCAAGGCGTCCTGCCGCGCATTGTTGGCCAGGAAGAAAGGACGCATGTGCAGGCCGATCAACAGAGACACCGTCCGGATATCCAGGCCCGACCAGCGCAGCCGCTCGGCAATGCCTGCAAAAAGCGACACCCCCGCCCGGTCATGATTGTAAAAGGTAATCCGCCCGCCCTTATCCTCATTCATGCCGTAGGAGGCAGGCTTGCCCAGATCGTGAAACAGGGCCGCCCATTTCAGCAGCCGCCTGTTATGTTTCCGGGCAAGCCATGCCTGCATAACTGCCCCCTTGCCGGGGAAAAAATATCCCGGATCACGTTCTATCCGCTCGGCCTGGCGCAGTGTTTCCAGCAGGTGGTCAAATACATCAAGATGATGGCTGGCCGGCTGTTCCATGCCCACACCGGCAAGCAGTTCAGGCATGATCTCAAAAAGCAGCCCGGTCTGCGCCATCAGGGAAAAGGCATGCCCTGCCCGCCTGCTTTCCATGATGATATCCAGCTCATGGGCAATACGTTCCCGGGCAATCCGGGCAATCAGCTGCCGCTCCCGTGCCACCCGGTCAAGCGTTGCCGCCTCCACTGAAAAATCAAGGGTGGCTCCAAAGCGAAACACCCGCAACAGGCGTAGAGGATCATCCCTGATCGCCTGCGCGGAGCAGAGACGGATCACACCGGCAGCAAGATCGGCACGACCACCCACAACATCAATAACCATAAACTCTTCACTACTGCGGCAAGCAGCCCGGTCGACAAGGGGATCAATAGAAAGCGCCATGGCATTAACGCGCAAATCCCTTGCGGCCAGCTCCTGCTCAATGGTGACGGCACCGGAGCGAAAAGAGGAAAAGTCAAAGGTCTCCCCACGCCATACCACCCGGCCTGCGTCTTCCTCCCGTCCCAGCTCGACAAAGGTTCCCCCGGACAACCGGGCAAGTTCCCGGGCCCAGGCCCCGGCGTGGCAGCAAAGGGTGATATCCACATCCGCCGGCTTTCTTCCGAGAAGAAGATCC
>JALSNT010000219.1 GCA_026986885.1 Desulfobulbaceae bacterium | reverse complement strand
GATTGCGTCACACCGCAGAGCGGTGTGACGAGAGCGAACATTTCAGGGCACACTGCGGTTCGAAATTCTGCAGTTCGAAATTCGATGTCCATTGTTCTATTGGGTTGCAGGTGAAACCGGCTTTAGACATGTAGTATGTTGAAAATCGCCACCGACCCACAACCCGGCAGACCGAAGTTTTTACAACGCCATCATTTGTAACAAAATATTCAAAAAAATACCTATGGAAATTTTTTTAGCCAATCCCCGCGGCTTCTGTGCCGGTGTTAAACGGGCCATAGCCGTCGTCAATCAGGCCCTGGAAAAATACGGCGCCCCGGTTTATGTCCTGCATGAAATCGTCCACAATACCCATGTGGTCGGTTCTCTTGCTGACAAAGGAGCTGTCTTTGTTGAATCCCTGGAAGATATTCCGAGCGGCTCGGTTACCATATTCAGTGCCCACGGCGTTGCCAAAGCCGTCGAAGACAGAGCCGGGGAACTCGGTCTGCACACCATTGACGCCACCTGCCCGCTGGTATCCAGGGTCCACCGGCGTGTTGCCCGGCTCAATAAAATTGATTACGATGTCCTTATCATCGGCCACAAGCACCATCCTGAAGTAGAAGGAACCTACGGCAGGGCCCACGGTAAGGTACATGTTCTTTCATCCCCTGAGGATATTGAACAACTGGATATCGTCGACCCTGGCAAGGTCGGCTATGTCACCCAGACAACCCTGAGCATGGATGATGCCGGCAGGCTGATTGATCAGTTGAAACAAAAGTACCCGAAAATTGACATCCCCGATCGCACGGATATCTGTTATGCTACCCAGAATCGCCAGTCTGCGGTCAGGGAGCTGGCAAAAAAAGTGGATCTGTTTCTGGTGGTAGGATCAAAAAACAGTTCTAACTCAAACAGATTACGTGAGGTTGCCTCCAACCTTGGAGTAAGAGCGTATCTCATTGACACGGCAGATGAAATTGATCCAGCCTGGTTACAGAGCACACAAAAAATAGGTATCACCGCCGGCGCATCGGCCCCTGAAATTCTCGTTGCAAAGGTCGTTGCCCGACTCCGGGGTCTCGGCGCGGCCAGGATCCTGGAAATGGAAGGAACCAAAGAGTCCACCCGTTTCGCCCTGCCGGTATTGCCTGATTTTGCATAAAAACGACAGGAAAAGCAAGGCGACTGAAAAAATATTATGAAAGAACTTAAATTAACCACCGTTGAAGAGTTCGACAGGGAAGATGTGGAGGTCGGCAAGGCCAAAAAACGTCTTTTTATCGGCCTGGTTGCCAGTGCCGGCACCTTTGTCATTCTTTTTCTCCTGCTCATTCTCATCCTGCCGGTTATCGGCCTTGCCAATGTTCATCCGTGGGCGCCCTATATCTTCAGCGTCTTGATAGGCAGCCTTATCCTGCTGGTTGCCTGGGCCACAGCAGGACTTATATTAAATATTCTCTTTGGCCGCTCCCTGTTTCTGTTTGCCAAGATGCGGGGTTTAACCATCCGCCTGTTCCTGCCGCTCATGACCCTGGTCGGCCGCCTGTTCAATATTCCAAAAGATCGGATTCGTTCCTCGTTTGTCAAGGTCAACAATGACCTTGTGGAGTCCCAGGTCAAGCGTTTCAAGCCCAGAGAACTGCTGCTGCTCATGCCCCACTGTCTGCAGCGCTCCAAGTGTAAAATGCGGCTCACCTATTCCATAAACAATTGCAAACGGTGTGGAAAATGTCCCATTGACAAACTGATAGATCTCAGTGAGCATTACGGTATTCACCTGGCCATTGCCACCGGCGGCACCATTGCCCGAAGAATCGTGGTTCAGCGGCGACCGAAACTGATCCTGGCGGTGGCCTGCGAGCGCGACCTTGCCAGCGGCATCCAGGACACCTACCCTTTACCGGTATATGGCATCCTCAACTTCCGGCCCAACGGTCCCTGCCTGGACACCAATCTGCCGCTTGATGTCCTGGAAGAGGCAATACGCAGATTTATGGATCCCCGCCACTATCCGGAGAACAGACCTGTGTCCCTCAATAAAATGCGCCTGATAAAAAGCGGCGATCACTCCCGGGAAGAACAACAGACAAAAAATATCGGTTGAGATTTCCCGGCCTGGCTTTTCAAAATAATATAAAACAATAATAAAAACCGGCATGACCATCAGGTTGCGGCCGGCTTTCCGGTGAACGAACAATGGGAATTCCTGCATTACAAAAAAGGCGCATCGGCGCCTATATCATTAAACAGCTCCTGACACGGAAAAAACGCTTTCCCCTGGTACTGATGCTGGAGCCGCTCTTTCTCTGTAACCTGCACTGCAGGGGATGCGGCAAGATCAACCAGCCCAAAGAGATGCTTGAACAATTTCTCAGTGTTGATGAGTGCATCGGCGCTGCCGAAGAATGTGGGGCGCCGGTTGTCACCATTGCCGGCGGTGAACCGCTGCTGCATCTGGAAATTACTACTATTATCGAAGAACTTATCCGAAGAAAACGTTTTGTCTATCTATGCACCAACGGCCTGCTGGTTGAACGTAAAATAGAACAGTTCTCTGCCAGTCCCTACCTGACTTTTAACGTCCACTTTGACGGTCTGGCCGAGCGGCACGATGCGGCAGTCTGCCTTGAAGGTGCCTTTGATAAGGCAACAAACGCCATAAAAAAACTCGTCAATGGTGGTTTCAGGGTTACCACCAACACCACGTTTTTTAAGGGGCAGACCGCCGAAGATGCGGCCCGCCTCTTTGATCATCTTTCCGCTCTTGGTGTCGAGGCCATGACCGTTGCCGCCGGTTTTAATTATGAGAATGCCGATGATCAGGACAATTTTTTAGGCCGGGACGGTACCAGAAAATTATTCCGGGAAATACTGCAGAAAAGCAAAAAGGACTGGACCTTTAATCATTCGGGAATGTATCTGGATTTCCTTGCCGGCAACCGTGATTTCCCATGCACCCCCTGGGGAAACCCCACCCGCAGTCTCAAGGGATGGCAGCATCCATGCTATCTCTTAAACGACGGCTATGCGCAAAGTTTTCAGGAGTTGATGGAAAAAACCGACTGGGATCGATATGGGGTCGGCAATGACCCACGTTGCGCCGACTGCATGGTCCACTGCGGATTTGAACCAACGGCAGTGCTGGAAACCGTCAAGCATCCATTACAGGCCCTGATCGTTGCTATGCTGGGGCCGGGCCGCTGATCCTGCGAAATATCCTGCCGAAACAAAATCGAACAGGGGCTGCCGGATCGCATCCCAGGTCCGCCGCATCCCTGCTGCTGCCTTCGAAAAATCACCGGCCATCCTCAACAAACCACCGACAAGCCGCGGACGTCGGCAAGCAGCTGCAATAAGAGACAACGGCCTGCTGTTTCCCCTGTCGTCGACACCGCAAAGTAACTCCTCCTCAAAACCTCGTTGCGCCGGATCACAAATCACCCGCAGACAAAAAAAGGGCAGTCCCATCTGCAGAGCTGCTTCCGCAACACCCGCACTTTCCATATCCACGGCCAGAGCGCCGGAGTGGTCATGGGCTTTTGCCTTGTCTGCCCGGGTCAACAGGGGTTGGTCAACGCAGAGAATCCGGCCGCGCCGATACCCAATCCCCTGCTCCATTAAAACTGATTCCAGCATTTTCACCAGTTGCGCATTGGGCCGATACATGGCCTGCATGAAAGCGGGCCGGTGACCACGAGCATAAACAGCATCAGCCAGAATAACGGTTCCAGGCATTACATCAGGGGCCAGAGCACCGGAGACACCGATATTGCCGATTATGGTTCCCGCAGCGGCCCGCAATGCCGTCTCCCGTGCAGCCGCACATCCCATGCCGCTCTGCAGAAAAGTTGCCTCCGCCGACGGCCGACCCGACAATGCTTTTCGCCCTGCCACCTCCTTCTGTAACCTTTTTTCCCGAGCGGCGAGTATTTTTCGTTCGGCGGCAAGAGCGGCGACAATGGTCACTCCTGAAAACCGGGTGCGGAAATTGTTCATGTTTTGTCTATTACCATATTGAGGTTTATGCGGGAAGCGACTATTCTGCCGACACACGTCAAACTCTATTAAAGAACGGGCCGACTGATACGAAAAAAAAGTAAAAAAATCAATTAATGAACCAACAGCAACTGAAGCAATCCATCCAGCGGGCGACGTCCTGGCTGTTAGCCGATCAGGAGGAAGAGGGCTTCTGGGTCGGCAGGCTCGAATCCAATTCCTGTATGGAGGCCGAATGGATCATGGCCATGTATATCATGGGCATTGACGATGATCCCAAACATGAGGGTGTGGTGCAGGCCATCCTCAACGATCAGCGGGCTGATGGTTCCTGGGAAGTATACTATGATGCCCCGACCGGCGACATCAATACAACGGTCGAATCCTATACGGCCCTGCGGATTGCCGGTCTTGACCCTGAAAGTTCTGTTCTCCGATCCGCAAGAGAATGGATTCTGAACAGCGGCGGTCTTACCGAGACCAGGGTCTTTACCCGCTACTGGCTGGCCCTGCTTGGCGAATGGCCCTGGGAACAGACACCGGCCCTGCCCCCGGAAATAATTTTTATCCCCACCTGGGCGCCGTTTAATCTCTATAAATTCGCCTCCTGGGCACGGGCCACCATGCTGCCGCTGACCATCCTTTCCGCGCGCAGACCGACCCGTCCCCTTGATGCCGGACGCAGACTTGATGAACTTTTCCCCGACGGCCGCAGTAATTTTGATTTTCGCCTGCCGCGTAAAAAAGGGTTCCTGTCCTGGGAACGTTTTTTTCTGACCACCGATTACCTGCTCAACCGGTACGTGAATTTCCCCTTACATCCCTTTCGGGAAGCGGCAATACGTGCCTGCCGGGAATGGATCGTCAATCACCAGGATGCCGACGGTGCCTGGGGTGGAATCCAGCCACCATGGATTTATTCACTGATGGCCCTGCATGCCGAGGGTTATGCCCTTGACCATCCCGTCATGGCCGCCGGTCTGCATGGGTTCAATCTCCACTGGTCATACCAACGCAATGGTGGAACCTACCTGCAGCCCAGTGAATCGCCGATTTGGGATACCGTACTCAGTCTGCTTGCCCTGCTTGACTGCGGCATGCCCTCCGGCACCCTTAAAGCTGCAGAAAAAGCCGTTACCTATCTGCTCAAGGAACAGGTACTGGTCGGGGGCGACTGGCAGGTGTTTGTCAAGGGTGCCGAACCCGGCGGCTGGGCCTTTGAATTTGAAAATGACAAATACCCGGATGTGGACGATACAGCGGTTGCCGTCATGGTGCTTATCAGGTTGCTTCCCATGATGAATGATGCGGAATTGCAGCGGAATATGCAGACCGCTGTTGATAAAGCCGTGCAGTGGCTGCTGGCAATGCAGAATCCAAACGGCGGCTGGGCCGCCTTTGACCGGGACAATACCAGCAAATTCCTCACCCGTATTCCCTTTGCCGATTTCGGTGAGCTGCTTGACCCGCCCAGCGTTGATGTCACCGCCCATGTGGTCGAGGCCCTGGGATTGTACGGGCAGGCTCTCACCGCACCTGCCGTCGCCCGTGCCTGCAGCTATATCCGCCGGCAACAGGAAGAAGACGGCTCCTGGTTCGGTCGCTGGGGAGTAAATTATATTTACGGGACGGCCGCCGTCCTCCCGGCCCTGAAAGTTGTCGGCGAAGACATGCAGGCCGACTATATTCTGCGGGCCTGCCGCTGGCTGGTTGATCACCAGAACAAAGACGGCGGCTGGGGTGAAACCTGCGGTTCCTACATGGATGACAGCCTGCGCGGCAAAGGGCCGTCAACCGCCTCCCAGACCGGCTGGGCGCTGATGGGCCTGCTGGCCGCCGACAGCCACGACTTTGATCAGGCAATCAACCGGGGGCTTGCATTTCTCTGCAACAGTCAACGGCAGGACGGGACCTGGGACGAACCCTGGTATACCGGTACCGGTTTTCCCGGCTACGGCGTCGGCGAACGTATCAATCTGCAAAAAACCGGCGACCAATACAGCCAGGGAGCCGAACTTGCCCGGGGATTCATGCTTAACTATAACATGTATCGCCATTATTTCCCGCTCATTGCCATGGGCAGAGCTGCCAGGCATCCTGATTGTTTAACAACCACATCACCGACTGACGATGATTGACCTGTTAAAGAAAAAGCTCAAAACAATAACTTCCCTGCAGGAAGTGCGGGGTGTACAGCTACCGGCCGGACTCACCTTTGTGCAACTGGTAGTCACCGGCCCGCCCGGTGCCGGCAAGACCTATTACATCAACAAGATTCACGGCTGGCCCAACGAGGGATATCTGGATCTTACCCGTAAAGGCTGGTGGCGGGACAAAGCCCTGACTTATCGCCCCAGGGAGGTCCATCTCGGGTTGCCGTTTGCCGGGTTTCCCGAGGCCCTCACCGTCTTTGACAGGGAGTGGCTTGAAGCAACCGAGCCGCCGCAACTTGAGCTGGACAGAATACAAATTCCACCAGTCAGCGGCAACATATTCCAGACCGACTGGCGGCATCGCTATGTTTTTGAATTTCTATTACCTTCAGCCAAAATCATTTTCAAAAGGAGACAGGAACGCAGCAATGAAGGCTACTTCCCGGTGGATGAAAATTTGACAATGGCGATGGTGGAGGCACAACTTGACGTCTATCGACAGGTGGTTCTCTATCTGCATCGACAGAAGATGCAGGTATACATAAGAAAAACTCTGGACAAGCCACCGTTGTATATTGCCGAAAAAGAGGATATCGGCAAACCTGAATGGCTGAGCGGCCAACCAATTTCCCGGCCAAGCCTGACCACCATTGATGGTTGGAAATGGCTGCTGCTGCGAAAGCTGCCGGTTAACTGGCTGACACCCACCGATACATGGCAATCCATCACCAAAGAAAGCAGGATCGCCTATGACGGTAAACCACTTGAACTAAAATTAGGCAGGCAGGTACTTCGTTTTTACCCGGAAATCCCGCTGGGTATCCGTCAAAAAGACCTCCGGAAAAACTGGCTGATTACCGACCCGTCCACCTTTGGTTCCCACCTCTGTGCATTCGCCCGCCTGCGGGTTGGAGAAACGGTGATGATCGGTCGAGCCAACAGAAAATACAAAACTCTTTTTACTTTTGACAAAAGCGTCGGCAAACGACACGCCGGTATCACCAATGAACGGGGTGACCTGATAATCATTCCGCTGGCTGAACAACGCCCCCTTGAAGTCATCCGATTTGAAGATTCCGACAGAAAGAGCCGCATTGAGGCTCGCCGTTATGAGGCACTGGTGGAGATTAAAAAGCTGTACGGAGGACCTATGGAACTGATGACGCCGGACAGGGCACTGGCAACGCTGCAGGCGGTCAATGAAATCATGGCCGCCGAACCCTGCCGTCCCGTCGACAAAACCGGTCTTCCCGGCGGACTGGTTGAACTGCCTCCTGAAAAAATACCGATAATCGTCGGCGACCTGCATGCCCAGGTCAACAACCTCCTTAAAATACTCAGTGAAAATAAATTTCTGGAAGGGCTGACAAGCAAGGTCTGTTGTCTGATCATCCTTGGTGATGCCGTTCATTCCGAACTGCCGGGTGAAATGGAAGAAATGGACAGTTCGGTACTGATTATGGACCTCATCCTGCGACTCAAGCAGCTCTTTCCGGCCAACGTGTTCTACCTGCGGGGAAATCACGACACCTTTGATGCCGGCATCTGCAAAAATGGAATCTGCCAGTCAACCCTCTTTAAAAAACGTCTCCTGGAACTGCGAGGGGAGGAGTATGTCCGACAGATGGAATTATTATACAGCCGACTGCCGTATGTAATCGCGTCCGACAGCTTTTTTGCCTGTCATGCCGGTCCGCCCTCCCGCAAGACCAGCCGCAAGCAGATTATTAATCTTCGCATGCACCCGGAAATCTCCCAGGAACTGATCAGCAGCCGCCTGAAACGTTCAAACTACTTTGCCGGTTATGGAAAGGCTGATGTCAAACGATTCAGGAAAAGTCTAAAACTTGCCAAGACAACCCCGTTTATCGTCGGTCATACACCGCTTGACGGAACCGGTTCTATCTGGCTTGATGCCGGAGAGATAAAAAATCATATTATTGTATACGGTGGTCGGCCTGAAGGCCCTGGATTATTAATAGAAATCAACAAAAGAATGGTGCCGCTTTCGTATCCGGCGGAACCACTCATAAATATTCTTGGTAAATTGAAATAAGTTGAGTAGGTAGTGGAGCAGGAAAAAGATTAGCCGCAACGGTATCCGTACCACATCAACAGGAGGGAAAACCACCATGACCATAAAGTCAACCAGCCCGCTGGCCGGATTGTTAAGAAAATCTCCGTTCAAACCGATCCAGGAACATTTACGCAAGGTATTTGCCTGTATCTGTCTTCTCCCCACCATGTTTGATGCCCTGTACCAGGGTGATCAGCAACAGGTTGAAAAAATTGCCGCGCAAATAGGCGGGCTGGAAACCGAGGCGGATAAAATGAAGAGTGAGTTTCGCCTGCACATGCCGAAAACGCTCTTTCTCCCTGTGGATCGTAGAGACCTGCTGATGCTTCTTCGCGACCAGGATTCCATGGCAGATACCACGGAAAAAATAAGCCAGATTTTAAGCAGCCGGGTCATGAAGGTACCGGAGCCTATCCGCGAACTTCTTGATGAACTGCTCAACGCAACCATGGAAATAAGTTCGGAGGCAAAACTGATCGTCGAAGAGCTTGATGAACTGGTACAGGTAGGATTTGGCGGCAGAGAGTACGACAAGGTCATTGCCATGATCTCCGGTGTCCGCAGGAGTGAGCATAATATTGACCACATTCTCCATAACCTGAGACGAAAACTCTTTGCCATTGAAGATACGATAAATCCGGTTTCCGTTATCTTCTGGTATCAGATCATTGAGTTAATCGGCGATATTTCCAACCAGGCGGAAAATATTTCAGATCGCCTGCTCCTCTTTCTCTCCAAATAGAACATAAGGAAAACAATTCATGGAAATTATAGCAGCATACGGAACAATCATGGTCGTGCTGGCCGTGATCTTTGGTTTGTACATGACCTGGGGCGTGGGTGCCAATGACCTTGCCAATGCAATGGGCACTTCAGTGGGGGCCGGTGCCGTGACCATAAAACAGGCGGTCGCTATTGCCATTGTCTTTGAGTTCTCCGGTGCGGTGCTGGCCGGCGGCAATGTCACAAAAACAATACGTAAAGGCATTATTGATCCGACAAACATTGTTCACTCTCCGGAAATTCTCATTTACGGGATGCTGGCCGCTCTGCTTGCCGCCGCTGTCTGGCTGATGATTGCCTCAGCCAAGGGATGGCCCGTATCAACAACCCATTCCATCGTCGGCGCCCTGGTCGGCTTTGCCCTGGTCGGCATTGGACCGGACGCCGTCAACTGGGCAAAAATAGGAAAAATCGTTGCCTCCTGGGTAATTTCTCCAATAATCGGCGGCACCATTTCCTTTTTGCTGGTAATGAGTACCCGTAAACTGATCTTTGACACGGAAAATCCATTAAAAAATGCCAAACTATATGCGCCGGCCTATATTTTTCTGGTTGGATTCATCATTTCCCTGGTAACCATTTTCAAAGGACTCAAACACCTGCACATCAATCTTTCTTCCGGGCAGAGCTTTGCCATTGCCGTTTGTATCGGTTTGCTGACCGGTTTTATCGGCTGGTTGCTGATAAGAAAAATCAAGGAAGATGTGGAGGCCGATCGGGATTTCCATTTTGCCAGTGTTGAAAAAGTCTTTACCCCCATGATGCTCTTTACTGCCTCTTCCATGGCCTTTGCCCACGGCTCCAATGATGTGGCCAATGGGATCGGCCCGATGGCAGCCGTTATTTCCATTGTCAAATCCGGCGGAGAAGTGATGCAGACCTCGGCCATGCCATCCTGGATATTGATGGTCGGCGGCCTGGGCATTGTTATCGGCCTGGTGACCCTGGGCTACCGGGTTATGCTGACGGTCGGCACAAAAATTACCGAGTTAACCCCTTCGCGCGGCTTTTGTGCCGAACTGGCAGCCGCAAGCACAGTGGTCCTTGCCTCCCGCACGGGCCTGCCCGTCTCCACCACCCATATTCTGGTCGGGTCCGTGCTCGGTGTCGGTATGGCACGCGGCATCGGAGCCCTTGACTTACGGGTAATTATGAATATCATCATCTCCTGGCTGGTTACCCTGCCTGCCGGGGCCCTGCTTTCCATTGCCTTTTTCTTTTTCTTAAAAGGTGTTTTCGGCTAAACCGAATATTCGGTCTTCTGGACGTAACAAGAAAAAAAGCCCCCGCAAATTCATGCGGGGGCTTTTTATTGCCCGGAACCGGTGCGGCCGTCGCACCGGATAAAAGGAGGATACATAGCAGGAGGATACTATAAATACCCGGGACTTATTTCGCTGTCTGAAACTGGCCGGTCAAATCCTGTAACAAAGAAACCTGGCCGGCAAGTTTACGTGCTGTTTCGTTAATCTTATCACCACTGCCGGAAAGATCGGAGACGACCTGACTGGTTTCAGAAATATTCCGGGCAATTTCCGAGGCAACGGCCGATGATTGTGATACATTTTCATTCACCTCGGAGATCCCGTCCGCCGCCTGGGTAACATTCTGGGAAATCTCACCGGAGGTGGCACTCTGCTCCTGGACCGACATGGTGATCTCGGTGACGATGGAATCGACCTCGCCGATGACATCACTGATCTGCCGGATCTCATCTACGGTCTCATTGGTTGATTTCTGGATCGAGGTAATCTTACTCTTGATCTCACCGGTGGCCTCTGCCGTCTGCTTGGCCAGTTCCTTGATTTCGTTGGCAACAACGGCAAATCCCTTGCCGGCTTCTCCTGCCCTGGCAGCCTCAATGGTGGCATTTAAAGCCAGGAGATTCGTCTGTTCGGAAATCTCGGTAATAACCTCGGTAACCTTCGTAATCTCCGCAGCCGCCGAACCAAGGGCATCCACCTTGGCAGACGAGCTGGTTGCCAGATTTACGGCATGACTGGTAATCTCCTGGGCCTTGGTTGTCTGTTTCGCCTCCTCGTCCACCGAGGCAAGGATTTCATCAATGGCCTCGGAAACCAGACCAACATTGGCGGAGGCCTGCTCACTGGCGGCAGCCACGGAATTCATGTTGGAACTCATCTCCTCGGTGGCGGCGGCAACGCTGTCGGTCTGCTCGGCGGCAATCCTTGTTCCTTCGGAAAGATCCGAAGAAATTTCAGAGAGAGAACTGGACGATTCTCCAAGGACTTCCGTCTGCTGATGGATCTGAGCGATAACTTTCTGCAGTTTACTTGACATGTCGGCAAGGGCCTGAGCAATGGCTCCAATCTCATCCCGGCCTTCAATCATTATCGGCGTTGAGAAATTGCCTTTCCCGATCGCTTCGGTAGCCTTATGCAAACGACCGAGCCGTTTACCGACACCTGCAATAACTGAAAAAAACAGGATAAAAAAGATCAACATGGCCGTGCCGGCAACCAATATCAGGATAAAAATTGAACTGATGGTTTTATTTAAAGCGGCGCTGGTGGCCTGTTCTATTTTTCGTACATGACTTTCAAGAACTTTAAAGCCGCTAAAGGCCGGTGAATCATCAATTTTGACGGCCTTATCAATTGTCCTGGGGTCATCCCCTTGATTATGCATGGATATCGAAGTATCAATGGCCCGGGCATACTGGGCAGCAACATCTTTAATATTTGACAGGGCCGAACGTTCATCTCCGGACAAATTCAATTTTTCATAGGCGGCAAAGGCCTGATCCATACGTTCCTTGTTCATACGAAAGCGGTCGGCATATTTTTTCTTTCCCCGCAGGACATGATTTTTAAAATTATGAATAAATCCGCCATAACCAAACTGAGATTTGATATCTGCAAGCTGTACCTGTCGTTGCAGCGCCGTATCCTGATATTGCTTCCATTCACGGGCAATGGACTTAACCGCCCTATATTGCAGCAAACCGGTAATCCCCAACAAAACAAGCAATGCCAGAGAGAGAAGTATAATTTTTTTTCTAACTGTCATAATGGTTCCTCTTGACGGGAAATCCCGCCTAACATGATAAACAAACTCTAAACTCTAATTAACTTTCGAGGGCAACATCCCTGATGAGTGCCTTCGATGCATCTCCTACCTGGAGTATGCGTCAGGAAAAATCATAAATCAAAAAAAAAATGCACGACCATCAATTTTATCCACTTCCGGTATCAGGAATTTCTTTTTGGGTGTTTCCACCATCTTCCTTATTCATCAAAAAAGCCGGATACGGCCAAGTTACGAGAATATCCCCGGTTAGTGATTGGCGTGGCGGCAACTCTATGGTATGATGGATTAATTTTCTTAAAATGGATTATTTTGGGAGAGGACTGAGGATAATATAATAAATAGCGGACAAAGGGAAAGAGGTATGCAGGGATTGGAATTTATGATTAAGCGGGCCGAATACCGCAAACTCAAGGAAGCAGACCTGTTTAAAAAAGTTATCAACTGGGCACGTGAGGATAATGACGAGATCATCGTCGAAATCGTGGAAAGAGCCTTTGCCGATGACGATGCCGAACACTGGCTGACCATCCATCCTGCCAGCTCGTATTCCGGACTTACCGGATACTACATGGAAATTGTCGCCCGGGAAAGGGAACTTAATAGTAATGAACGGCGGTTATTAACAAAACGGCTGGCCGAATACGGCAAACGCCTGCTTGAATAAATAAAAAAAGAAAAAATTCCTCCTAATCCTGCTTTTTTCCCGACCCTACCTCTTTTTTCTGCCGCTGCGCTCTTTAAATATCAGCCGAACCGGCACCTGATCCAACCCCAGTCCCTCTCTGAAGCGATTTGTCAGATATCGCTGATATGAGAAATGAATTCCCCTGGGCGCATTGGCAATAACGGCAAATGTCGGCGGCGCCGTC
>JALSNT010000218.1 GCA_026986885.1 Desulfobulbaceae bacterium | reverse complement strand
CGTTTTCGTTCTACGGCAATACGGTTTTCCGTACCTTCCAGGGAATCCTGAAGTTTTAAAAACGACTCATTGGCCTTTAGATTAGGATACTGTTCCTGGAGCATGAGTAATCGCGATAACGCCCGTTCAAAACCGTTTGCCGCTTCCACCTTACCCTTGATAGAGTCGGCCTTGAAATATTTTGTCCTGGCATTGGCAATGTTTTCAAAAATTTCTTTTTCATGCTTTGCATATCCCTTGGTTGTTGCCACCAGGTTCGGGATCAAATCAAAACGGCGTTTAAGCTGATTTTCAACCTGAGCCCATTGTGATTTTACCTGCTCGTCCAGAGACACTACCTTGTTATACTGTCCCACTCCCCACAGGAGCATGCCGACAACAACTGCAGCCAGCACTCCCAGGATAATCAATATTGTTTTGACACCCTGACTCATCCTTTCCTCCATATTTCGTTAAATACTTATGAAAAAACATCTGTTTATCCGCAACCGTGGCCAGAAGCTACCAGCCACCCGAGGCACCACCGCCGCCGAAGCTGCCGCCACCGCCGCTGAAACCGCCAAATCCGCCCGACGAGCCGCCGCCCCAGCCACCGCCCGGGTATATAATCGGACCACCGGGATATCCGCCTCTTCTCCCGCCGAAACGGCGGTTAAAAGAACGGGAATAGAGGATCACCATAAAAATCAAAATCAGAAGGAAGAAAAACAATCCACCCAGACCGTTATTCCGCCGCTTACGGGGAGGGGGTAAGTTATTTGCCCCGGTCAGGGTAACGCCGTAATGGTTGCCGATAATCCGCAGCACCTGACCGGTTGCCGCTGCTATTCCTTCACCGTATTTTCCCTGCCTGAAATAGGGAACCAGTACTTGCCGGCCAAGTGAACCAAGCAGGCTGTCGGGAAGCACTGATTCGAGGCCGTAGCCGACCTCGAACCTGTATTTTCTGTCCCGGATGACCACGGTAAAAAGCAATCCATTGTCTTTGTTTTTTTGACCAATTCGCCATTTTTCAGCGGTCTGCAGGGAAAAAGAGTTGATATCCTGACCGTCCAGGGTATCAATGGTCAGAATTACCATCTGTGCCGTTGTTTTTTTCTCAAGATCACGCAGGGATGCCTCAAGATCGCGTCGTTGCGCCACTGGAATTACCTGTGCCAGATCGACAACATACCCCGGTGGGTTGTCCGGCAGCGGCGGAGTGACGGCAAAAGCGGGAACAGGCGTCCGGACAAACGACAGCAGCAGGACGACGGGAATAAGAAATCGTTTAGTCAGCCATGGAATCAACATAACGGGAAAGCCTTGCCAATGCGGTATGGAGTTGGATATACCCTGATCGAAGTTCTTCCATACCGACAAACATTTTTTTTGTTTTTTTCATCTGCAGCAGGGTCTGAAAAATACCAGTGTCGATCTCCAGTAATAATTCCAGCGCAACAACGGTCTGCTGCGCCGATAGGGAGACCTTGCCGCCGGCCAGGTGAAGAATCGCCCTGAAGACGGGAATACAGCCGGTAATGGCTGCGCATAACTTCCGGGAAAGGTCTTCTTTGTCCGCCAGGGTTTGCAGGTAGATCTGTCCCAGCCAGAGTAATTTCGCCTTCAACTCCCGTTCACACTGCAGGCGGAGAAAACCGGCATCAATCTCCAGATTTTTCAATAGATCATTACCGTGCAGGGTATAATGGATTTCGCGCAGGGTATAAAACTCTACGGGAAAGACATCCAGCGACCGGCTGATATATTGTTTGGTCATGATCAGGGGTGGTGCAACCTGACGCCGCCTGAATCGTTTTCCAAGTCCGACCAGGAAATCTAAAAACGATACCCCGGCTTCTCTAACCACAAAAAGAGAATTGATATCCGAGCGATCCGCCTGGTAATCAGGGGTCAGGACGCTGCCCACAACATGGATAGACTCGAGTTGAACCGGCGACTCTTGCCGCACTATCCGGACGAAATCAAGGAAATCGGCCGGGATATTTTTTGTATACTCCGTACAGTCCATAAATCTTCTCCGGAAAATACGTCCCTTGCGAGGACGGTCCGTTCTTTGATGACAACCGGATACTACCTCCTGAATTGAGGTACTGTTCAGCCGTTGTATGGATTATTTATGATATTTCCCACCGGCATTGATTGTACATGCCCGGTACAACTGTTCCAGTAGAATCAATCTGGTCATCTCGTGGGTAAACGTCAGTCTGGACAGGCACCATACACAATCCGCCCGGCGAATAACTTTTTCCGGCAGGCCGAGATGGCCGCCGATCAAAAAATAAATATCACGCCTGCCGCTCTCCCGCCACCCCTTGATTAAGGATGCCACCTCGACGGAGTCGTACTGCCTGCCGGCAAAATCAAGAACAACTTTCAATCCCTTATCATCACAGCCGGCAAGGAGAATATCTCCGCCGCGGCGGCGGACGACATCCTCCGATGTATTGCGACTGTAGCGTTCTTTGAGGGTGACGATTTCCACGTCGACATAGCGACCGAGGCGGCCGGCAAAATCATTTATTCCCTGTTGAAGATACTTCTCTCTGGTTTTTCCGAGGAAAAGAAAAATGAATTTCATTGGCCCGGCCGCCTAACAACCCACCTCTTTCCGGTCCTCAAGGAGACGGCGCAGGCGACGACAAAATTCTTCATAACCAATCTCTTTATTGATGCCCGGACATGAGTCGTTGATAGCGGAAAAATTACTCTCATCTTCAAGAATACTCGGGTGCAGAGGCCATTGCCTGCAGCGCCATGGCCTTCCCGCATGCACGGTGCAGCCCTTGTCCGGATCATAAAAAATACAATGGCCGTCAACAACTTTCATCTGCACAATATTGCCGGTGATACGCCAGAATTTAGCGGCAACGACTTCAGGGTCCAGGCCCAGTGCCGTAATCATCCGCTGTTGATCCCCTGCATCAAGAGAAACGGTTGTTTCTCCGTGGCAGCAATAACCGCAACGGGTACATGTGAAAATATCTTTGGTTTCCACCATATTGTGATCCGCTTTTGTTTAAATTCGCTATAAGCGTGCCGGATGCAACAAACATCTATCGACCGCAGTAGTAGGTCTGGTTGAGCTCCGCGCAAGCGGACAGGAGGTTTCCGTCATCAATGTCCGGTTTCGTGGGGCTCAACCAGACCTACACCTAAGGCGCAATACCCGCAACCTGACATAACAACAGCCGACAGGAAAACAGTCGTAAAATACATATCAGGCATACCCGATAACATCCCCGAATACGGAAATATCTATCCCGTAAGCAGAGGCCGCCATTTTCCATTTACTGTCATTATCGGTATGAAAGAGAATCTCTTTGCCTGCCGGCACTGTCAGC
>JALSNT010000217.1 GCA_026986885.1 Desulfobulbaceae bacterium | reverse complement strand
TCAGTTTAGGTAGGTGTAAATATAGTGCTTATAGTAAATTTACTCTGGAGATTGTAATGGGAAAAGGAATGGAACACAGGGCCGGATCAGTTATGGTTGTCGGCGGCGGTATCGCCGGTATTCAGGCCGCCCTGGACCTGACCGAGCTTGGTTACTATGTATATCTGGTGGAAAAGTCTGCGGTGGTCGGTGGTGTCATGGCGCAGCTGGACAAGACATTTCCCACCAATGACTGTTCTCTCTGAATACTGGCACCCAAGCTGGTAGAGGCCGGTCGGTCTCCAAATATAGAAATGTTAACCAATGCTGATTTGCTGGCATTGGAGGGAAAATCAGGTGATTTTACTGCAAAAATTCACCAGCGTCCCCGATACATAGATGCTGATGCCTGCACGGCCTGCGGATTGTGTACCCAGTACTGTCCCCGGCATCATGTGGACCCTTATAATGAAGGACTGTCGATAACGCGGCCGATTCATATTGATTACGCCCAGGCAGTGCCTGCCACCTATTACATTGATCCTTCCTCCTGCCTGCATCTGCAGTATGATACCTGTCAGATCTGCGTACCGGTCTGTCAGAGTCATGCGATTAATTTTAATCAGAAGCCCAAAGAAATTGAACTTAATATCGGGGCGGTTATCCTGTCACCGGGATTCGGTAAAATTGATCGGTCAACCCTGGAAAAATACAGCTACGGCAAACATCCGGATGTTGTTACCAGCTTCGAATTTGAGCGGATGACAACCGCCTCCGGCCCGTTTAAGGGTGAGGTCAAATGTTTCTCGGACGGCCGTCATCCCAAACGTATTGCCTTTATCCAGTGCGTTGGTTCCCGTGATCTTGGCTGTGACAACGGCTACTGTTCTTCGGTCTGCTGTATGTATGCAATCAAGGAGGCAATGGTCGCCAAGGAACATGATCCGGAAGTAGACATTACCATCTATTATATGGATATCCGTACCCAGGGTAAGGAGTTTGACAAAGCCCAGCACCGTGCCGAGTCCATGGGCATTAAATTTGTCCGCGCCAAGGTCGGTGACATTACGCCCTGGGAAAACCGGTTGCAACTGACCTATTCCACCCTGGCAGGGGCGCATGAATTTGCACCCTTTGATCTGGTAGTACTGTCCGTCGGTCTGGAGTCACCTCGAGATGCCGAAGGAATTGCAGATATTACCGGTATAGAACTGAACCGGTATAATTTCGCCAAATCAGAGGTTTTTCAACCCCTGGCCACAAAAAGGGAAGGAGTAATTGTGGCCGGCTCCTTTCAAGGGCCCAAGGATATCCCCGAATCCGTTACCCAGGCCTCTGCCGCCGCCGGTATCGCTGCCGGCCTTCTCAAAAAACAACGCGGTCAGGGTATTGTTCATAAAAATTACCCGCAGGAAAAAACAGATGCCGACGAACCAAGGATTGGGGTTTTTGTCTGTCATTGCGGCATAAACATCAGTTCCGTTGTTGATGTACACCGGGTGGAAAATTCGGTTGCCGACATGGAAGGGGTTGTGTATCACACTGATTCTCTGTATTCCTGCTCCCAGGATGCGGTGGAAACACTGAAAAAGACGATCATCGATCACAATCTGAACCGGGTTGTCATTGCCGCCTGCTCACCACGTACCCATGAGCCGCTCTTTCAGGAAACCTTGAAAGACGCAGGCCTGAATCCCTGTCTTATCGAGATGGTCAATATTCGCGATCAATGTTCCTGGGTACATGCAGGAGAGCCGGATGCGGCCACGGATAAATCACAGGATCTGGTGCGCATGGCAGTGGCCAAGGCGAGGAAACTTAAACCGCTGCCGGAGCAGACCGTGCCGGTGACCAAGAGGGCGCTGATCATCGGTGGCGGCATTGCCGGTATGGTGGCGGCATTGACCATGGCTGAACAGGGATTTGAATCGGTTCTCCTTGAAAAAGGCAAGTCTCTTGGCGGAAATCTCGGCCTGCTTAACCATACCTTAAGCAGGTCTGAGACCGCAGGCTATTTGAAAGAACTGGTCGCCCGGGTCAAGAAAAACAAAGCAATTGATGTGTTGACCAATGCCGAGATCATTCACAGCTCGGGTTTTGTCGGTAATTTTTCTTCGGTTATCGCCACCGGGACCGGTAAGAATAAACAAGAACAAACAGTAGACCATGGTGTGGTTATCTTGGCCACCGGCGGCCATGAACATCGACCCGATGGTTATTTACTTGGCAGCAACAGCAAGGTTATTACCCAGCAGCAACTGGAAAAACGGCTTGCCGGTAAGGCGAAGAACCGGGCACCCGGTTCTGTCATCATGATTCAATGTGCCGGTTCCCGGGGTGATGATCTTAATTACTGCTCCAAGGTCTGCTGTAACCATGCGGTAAAAAATGCCCTGCAGATCAAGGAAATAAATCCGGAATCCAGGGTTATTGTTCTTTATCGTGATATGCGGACCTATGGCTATGCCGAGGATGCCTATCGTCAGGCTCGACTCAAGGGTGTGATTTTTATACCGTACGAGCTGGAGAACAAGCCGAAGGTCTATGAAAAGGGACGTCGTCTCCATGTCGGTTTTTTCGATCCGCTCATGCAGGAAGAACTGGACCTGACACCTGATCTGCTGGTCCTGTCCGTGGGTATCGTGCCCGACGGTACTGAAGACTTAAGCAGGATGCTCAAGGCGCCGCTTACCGATGATAATTTTTTCCTTGAGGCCCATGTCAAACTCAGACCAGTTGAACTGCCGGTGGACGGTGTCTATGTCTGTGGTCTTGCGCACGGCCCGAAACCAGTGGATGAAACCATTGCCCAGGCCCAGGCGGCTGCCGCTAAAGCCGCTATTCCGCTGGTCAAAGGGGCGGTGTCTGTCGATCCTATTGTTTCCTCGGTCGACGAAAAAACATGCATCGGCTGTGGCCTGTGTGTCAGCCTGTGCCCCTTTGGTGCCATTGAGATGATCAAGGTGGAAAAGAAACGAAAGGCCAGGACCATTGCCGCCTCCTGTAAGGCCTGCGGCATCTGTGCCAGCCACTGCCCGACCTTTGCCATCTCCATGGGCGGCTTCACTAACGAACAGATAACTTCTCAGATAGAGGCCTTTGGTGCGGCCACTGTAAAAGAAACCGTCGAGGTGTAAGATATGGATGATGAGTATAGTCCCAGAATACTGGGTTTTTTATGTAACTGGTGCTGCTATGCCGCAGCTGATGCCGCCGGGGTTTCCCGTTTCCAATATCCGCCTAACCTGCGGACAATCAGGGTTATGTGTACCGGCCGGGTTGATCCTGCCTTTATTATTCGCGGCTTTATTGAAGGAGCAGACGGCATCTTTACCGGCGGCTGACAACTCGGCGAATGTCATTACCAGGTTGGTAATTATGATGCAATGGGTGCTGAGAGTCTGGTACACAAAGTTCTCGACGAGATAGGAATCCGTCAAGAACGCTATGATCTGCAATGGGCATCGGCAGCCGAAGCCCCTCGTTTTGTCCAGTTAATTACCGAATTTACTGAGCAGATGAAGGCATTGGGTCCCCTTGGCCAGGCCGAAGGATTAAGTGAAGAAGAGCTGAAAAGCCGACTGGAAAAAGGGCTGAAATTTGTTTCCAGCATGAAGAGCCGCATCAGCTACGGCAATGCGACCAAGGCGGTTCGCAAGGATAAAATCTGGACCAGGGAACATATTGATGAGGTAATCACCACCAAAATGGCAAAGACCTTTGACAAGGCCTTTGCTGCCTGAACCTTTTTTATTTCGCCTGTAAAAGCCCGTTCATCTCCAGTGGTGACGGGCTTTTTCTATTAAAAAAATAAGGATGAAGAGATCTTCACCTAAATTGCTAAATTTAGGATGAAAAATAATTAATTTATGCAAATCCTTGTGTTTGAACAAAATGGATCCGGCCGCAACAAGATCGAAGGTCTTCAACGATTCGGCAATGCCGATGACGAAGTTACCGTTGTTGCCATTGATGAACAGTTGCCTGAATTTATCGATGATCCTGAATTGTATATCAAGCCGGTAACTGTCCGGAACGCTGAGCTGGTACTCAATTATCTGTCCCACCCCGATCTCTCCCATCATCTTATTGAACTGTGCAGCAGGCTGGAGATTCCCGTTGTTTCTTCCGGCAAACACAATGACAAGGGGTATACACCGTTTACCTGTTGCGGACTTGGCCGCCATAAGAAACTGGCAGGGTATGGAGAAAGATTTGGTTTCCCTGAATATCAGGTTGAGCTCAGCCAGGGGATTATTCGTGATATAAAGGTCATTCGCGGAGCGCCCTGCGGTGCCACCTGGGATGTACTGGCCGAGGTTACAGGTGTCCCCGTTGCCGAGGCCCTGATCCTGCTTCCCCGGCTCGTGCAATATCATTGTACGGCAGATCCAGGCCGTTTTGACCCTGTTACCGGCAAAAGCCCTGTCCATTATGCCGGTTATGTCCATCGAGCTGCCTTGCAAAAGGCCTGTGCGCGTGCGCAACAAAAAAAAGAACAAGGTGAGAAATAAACGAACGCATCAACTGCCTGCGCATTTATTCTGTACTTGAGTTCTCCCGAAATTAAGCGTTTTTTTGGTTTTAGGCCACGGGTAAAGATATCATGAGATTAAGTAGATCGGAGCAGAAGAGAAGGATTAAAGAGGTTGAACAGTTGGTGCGGGAGCTGGTTGCTCTGCCGGAGCACGTTGTCCAAAGGGTGCCCTGCGACCGGGAAATTCGTCTCCTGCTGACGGAAACACAGGCCCTCAAGGGTGGGGCAAGGAAGCGGCAGATTAAATATATCACCAAGAGCATCAGCAAGGGTTTAGCAACAAAATCCCTTGCCGATCTCTATAATTTTCTTACCGAGAGAAAAGGGAGAGAACTAAGGGACAAAAAGCAGTTTCACGAGCTGGAATATCTCCGGGACAGTCTGCTTAATGAGGCCATAGCAAAGAGAAAACAGGCGGCCGCCGCGCAGCAGGAATTGTCCGAAATCTGGGAGAGTGTGACCATCGGAGAAATCAAAAAGGCTCTGCCGATGGTCGATACCATAGCCCTCGGTAGGCTGGCTGCTATCTACGCCCGTACCCGGCAGAGCAGGCACAGCCGGGAGATATTTCGCCTGCTTCGTGCTGCCCGCGAATTGGAGAACCAGCGGGAAAAAGAAAATCATTAGTGCCTTACTCCTCATTTTCTGTCATAAAAAACAAGAAAATTAACATTGTAGGTCTGCTTGAGTGGAACGAAAGCGGACAAACAGCAACCATTACCTTTGTCTGCTTTCTTTAATGGTAATCAACATTGTTTATTCCATACGGACAACAGGCGCAGAGCGCCACAGATTGCGTCACACCGCAGAGCGGTGTGACGAGAGCGAACATTTCAGGGCACACTGCAGTTCGAAATTCGATGTCCATTGTTCTATTGGGTTGCGGGTGAAACCGGCTTTAGGAGCTTAATCCCCGCTGCTTTCTATCTGGAGAATTTTATCCCCTGGTTTTAAGGCCTGGCCTGTTTCTGCTGAAATCAAAACGACTCTGCCGGTGACCTCGCTGACAATGGGGGTCTGCATTTTCATGGCCTCAAGAATAGCGACCTGATCACCAACCGTTACTTCCCGGCCCTCTTCCACTGAAATCTCATAGACATTGCCGCCGAATGGTGCCCGAATATCCCCACTTTTTGCCAGTTTGGCAATCTCATCTCTGGAAAGTGCGGCCTGGGGTGAAGTTCCCTCGCGCACATCCGGTTCAATCATATAGATTCGCTGGGAGTGATCGACATTGAGGTAGACATTGGTTCTGCCGTCATCATCCTGCTGACTTGGGCCGATTTCAATGTGATGTTCTTTACCGTTATGATCACGAAATATCAGGCTTTCACCCAATTGAAATCCTCCTTGTCGCAGGAAAATTGATGGCGGTAAAACATATGACCGGCCGAATTTTTCTTCAAATTTGAAGAATTCTACAGCATCATTAGGATGTTGCAGATAGGTAACAAGCTGTTGTTTGGTAGGCTCTTTTCCCAGTTTTTTGCCCAGGGTTTCCCGTTCCTTTTCAATATCAATGTCATCAATGAGTTCCATGCCTCCGTCCTGCTCAAGCACGGTTTTCCAGCCAGAGCCGAACGCTTTTTCATAAATCCAGTCTTCCGGCTGGTAGAAGGGGAAGGGACCATATTTCCCCAGGAGCAGATTCTTCAAATCACCCGATGGATTACCATAGCGTTCACCCTCAAGAACATTGGTCACGGCCGTCGTCCAGAGAATCTGGGAACCAGGGGTTACACTCCACCAGTTACCGAGCTCTTTTTGTACCTTGGGCAATTCTTTATGCAGGATATCGGGCATTTTGTCGAGAAAGCCGCCTTTGGCCGCCTGCTCAAGGCTGGAACCCATTGCCCCTCCGGGCAGCTTGTGAATCTGCACGGTAGGCATGAATCCTTTGATCTGGGCCTCAAACTGTGCATAATACTGCCGCTGGTCGCGAATGACATCAGATGAGCGAATTACGGCCTCTTCGTTAATACCGATTGCGGTCTTGCCATAGTCTTTCAGTGTCTGGATAACGGTGAGAACCGGTGGTGGCCCGTAAAAACCGGTAAAGGAATGATCGGCCGCATCAACTATGGCAGCGCCGTTTAAAACGGCGGCCAGGATTCGGCCGATATCATTGCCGTCCGTATTGTGACCGTGATAATGAATAACCAGTTCAGGATATGCCTGTTTAATGGCATTAACCAGCTCGCCGATACGTTTAGGCGTGCCGAGGCCGCCATGATTTTTAATGCACAGAATAATTTCAGGGCCGGTAACATCCAGAATTTCCCGTACCTTTTTTACATAGAACTCATCAGTGTGTTCCGGACCTGTTGAAAAACAGATACAGGGCTCATTAATCTTGCCGGCCCTGGCAACCTCTTCAAAAACCGCTTCCATGTTGGGCACATGGTTCATGAAGTCAAAGGTCCTCCAGACATCGACATATTGAGCAAATTCCCGTACCGTCAGCCTGATGACGTTTTGCGGGTACGGTCGATACCCAAAAAGATTAACACCCCGGCACAGGGTCTGAAACATGGTGTCGGGCATTTGTTCTCTGAGCAGTTTCAGCTTGAGAAAAGGGTCCACCTGTTTACGAAGAATATCGACATGAACGGAAGCGCCGCCGGTTATTTCCAGGGAAAAATAACCGGATTCTTCCCTGGCCTCGGCAGCCATAAGATCGGTATGCAGGAGAATACGGTTTTTATAATCGGACTGGGACATATCCCGGGCCGTGTTGGTGATATAATAACCGTCGGCCCGACGAAGAGTGTCAAGCACGGTTGCCGCCGTCATTTTTTCAGTAATACGTATCATCTTTATATCCGTTTCGTTCGCCTGGTCAGATAGTGTAGAATTGTGATCAGGCAGCGTACGTGTTTTGTCTCTTTTGGTGTATTTCAGCTATCAGACGGGCCAGTTTGTTTACCTCGCTTGCCTGTTCGTCATACTCAAACAGTTGTTCATTTTTATCAAGAAAGGAGGTGTCGAACCGGCCTCTTTTGAAATCCGGATGATTGATCAGATTGAGGTAAAAGGGAATTGTGGTTTTGGGACCGGTGATAACAAAGTTATGCAGGCATCTTCTGAGCCGGTCAACGGTTTCATTCCATGACCAGCCGAATACGGTCAATTTGACCAGAAGGGAATCATAGGCCTCGGGAATGGTGAGACCCTGATAACAAAACCCGTCTAACCGAACCCCGTAACCACCGGGAGAATTATAAACGGTGATGGTTTTACCACCTTCCGGCATAAAGTTATTTTGCGGATCCTCGGCATTGATACGCATTTCAATGGCATGGCCGCGCAGTTGTACGTGTCCCTGGTCAAACAACAGTTCCTTACCCAGGGCCAGTTTAATCTGGGTGCGGACGATATCAATACCGGTAATCATTTCCGTGACCGTATGTTCGACCTGTAACCTTGTGTTTATCTCCATGAAATAATAGGAATTATCACTGTCAACTAAAAATTCGACAGTGCCGGCGTTGAAATAGTTGGCAGCCTGGGCAGCCCGGATGGCTGTTTGACATATCTCCTCGGTCATTTCCGGACTGAGATGAAAAGCCGGTGCAATCTCTATCAGCTTCTGGTTGCGCCTCTGGATGGAACAGTCCCGGGTGCCGAGATGGATGGTTTTTCCTGTTTTATCGGCGATGATCTGCACCTCTACATGTTTAGGCTGAACCACCACCTTTTCCACATAGATCGAATCATCATTAAAGGCGGCTTTAGCCTCGGAGCGGGCTATAAAATACTGCTCATCGAGTTCGGACTCCTTTTCTATCCGGCGAATACCACGGCCACCGCCACCGGAGGTAGCTTTGAGCATAATCGGATATCCGTGTTCTTTGCCGAAAGCTATTGCCTCGGCAAGCCCCTCATCTCCGGCTTTGAGGTTGTCGGTTCCCGGAACCATGGGGATTCCGGCATCGGCCATGATCCTGCGAGCCATAACCTTGTTGCCGAGTTTTTCAATTACGTCCGATGAAGGACCGATAAAAATAAGACCGGCATCTTCACAGGCTCGAGCAAAATCAGGATTTTCCGCTAAAAAGCCATATCCGGGATGAATCGCCACCGCACCGGCATGGATGGCGGCATCTATGATCTTGTCGATATTTAAATAGTCACAACGCGGTCCGTCGCCGATCCAGACCGCCTCATCAGCGATTCGTATATGTCGGGAATCACCATCGGGTGATTCATAAACAGCAACGGCCTCGTAATTGAGTTCCTGGATGGCGCGAATAATACGAATGGCTATTTCGCCACGATTGGCCACAAGAATTTTTGTCTTCAATTGCATGTCCTGTATTAAATATTTTCCCCAAAAAAAGAGTGTGACCTGATTTCTGACAAAGATGTTTTCATTGCCCGTTGCTGCGGTATCCCAAAATCCTATCGGGCCGCTGATTGTCAGTATTCCTGTCGGTCACCCTTCCCGGGATGATTCCCCCCCTCTCCAACAAACCGTCCATAGAACTCCGGCAGGCACAGAGTTGTACTGCCATGTAGCCTGCGCCGCTCCAGGATATAAAAAAACCCGCCTGATAGAAGAAAAGAAGGTATCAGACAGGATAAAGGGGATTTGTTCGGATTGAAATTACACGCTTATCTAAACATAATTATGGAAAAAAAACAACAGGAACTGTTGGATTGTCTGGGTATATACCGGAATCCATGGAGGAATTTCATGTTCTTTTCTGCTTACGGGCAAAGGTGGCCGCTTCCATTCCGGCGATGCAGCCTTCACCGACAGCCTTGGCCATCTGGTACGGAGGGCCGACAATATCACCGGCGGCATAGATGCCGGCAATATTGGTTTCCTGTCGTCTGTTTGTTTCAATATATTTAAAATGTTCGCTATCCAGGGCAACGCCGATGCGGGTGGCAAGTTCAAGCGCGCCTTTGGAACCAAGTTCAATAAATATACCGTCAAGGTCAACTGTGGAATCATCTTCAAGGGTAACAGATGAAACCTCGTTTTCTCCGTTAATCTTCTTGACCCAGTTAGGGGTAAGAAGTTCAACCTGACTCTTTTGCAGACGGTCCATGAGCTCCCGGGAGACGGACAGTTCCCTGGCAACCAGGTAAACCTTGCGGGCATAATCGGTCAGCGTCAAAGCGCCGTCCACGGCAGCACTTCTGTTGCCGGCAACCATCACCCTGGCGTTTTTGTAAAAATTGGCATCGCAGTCAACACAATAGCTGACCCCCTGCCCGAATAATTCACGCTCTCCGGGTACGTTGAGCTTCTTTTTAGAGACACCCATGGAAAAAATGATTGTCCGACATATAACAGCTTCGCCGCTTTCAAGTTCAAGGTGAAACAACGTGTCTATCTGCTTAATTTTAAGAACATCCTCAGCTCTTAACTCTGCGCCGAATTTTTGTATCTGCTCAATACCGGCTTCAAGAAGTTTTTTACCGGTCGTCACTCCTTTAATACAGGCATAATTTTCAATATGGGCGGCATAGAGGGCACTGTTTTCAATTCGACCAAGTACCAGGACGCTGGTTTTTTTTCTGGCGGCATGGATTGCTGCCTGGATGCCGGCCGGTCCGGCCCCTATGATCACAACATCGATAATGGAATCAGCCATAATATGACTCTCCTTGGTAAATGTGAGTAAAAAAAATTTCTGTAAAACAATCAGCAGGCAAGCCCATGTCCGGACGCTTTCACCGTTGGCTGTGACCGTGACCTGTTTGCCTCCGGTTCAGCCGTACCGGTTTGTGACTCTCTGAATGGAGATTCCGGTTGCCGGCCCCAAAATAATACCTCGCTTATAAAATTTTACACTATCCATAGAACGAGGTCGACAGAATATTTATTGTCCGCTATAATAAATGATTCAGTAACGTGATCGGGTTGCTCCTGCAGAAAACAATCTGTCTAAACTTGTCTCTTATTTATTCCATTTGCAAGCCAATGGTCGGCCTGTTCTTTGCATGTAGCCGGCAGGGACGGTTTTCCTGTCTTATCAATAAGGCAGGAATAGTTGGCAGACAGGGTAAATTACAAGTTTATATCTATCTTAATCGAGCAATTTTCACATTGTCGGCATGGCTGGGCCGGAATATGTGGTCATGGCATCAATGAAAAAAAACAGGCAAAACACAGATATACAGGTAAGCGCAGACTCTGAGGAGTGGGGTTCCGTGGTGGGTCTTAATTAGACATGTAGGATGTTGACAATCGCCATGGAACATACGAGGCCGTAGACAGAAGTTTTTACGACGCCATCATCCGTAACAGAGGACAGAAGTCAAAGGTCGGGAAGGTACAAACCCTAATCAGACAATTTTCGCTTAACATCGGAATTACTATATTATGTCAATCTTCAGCATGATAGCCGGGGCCGGTCCAATGGTTAAACTGGTCATGACGACCCTGCTTCTTTTTTCCGTCATTTCCTGGTCCATAATCATCCTTAAACTTATCATGTTTCACCGGGCCAAAAATAGTTCGGCGAAATTTATTGACCTGTTCTGGAGTAGCAAAACACTCAGTGAAGCGTATGAAGCCGCCACCGAGTATGTTCTCAGTCCGGAAGCGGCGGTATTTGTTTCCGGTTACAACGAAATGAAAAAAATAAGCAGTGCCCGCAACAGGGCAAGTCAGGCCGATGGGGAGACCCTGGATATGCAGCTGGCGACCATGGAAAACCTGAAAAGGGCAGTGAGTAAGGCGCAACTCATAGAAAGTGAGCGGTTGGGGCGGTCTTTATCATTTCTCGCCACCACCGGCAGCGCAACGCCGTTTATCGGTCTTTTCGGTACGGTCTGGGGCATTATGAGTTCCTTTCAGGATATCGGCGTTCGTGGTTCGGCATCGCTTGCAGTCGTTGCTCCCGGTATCTCCGAGGCACTGATCGCCACAGCGGCCGGCTTGGCTGTTGCTATTCCTGCGGTTATATTTTATAACTTTTTTTCAAATAAACAGGCAGATATAGAGGCTGATATAGATAATTTTTCAACGGATTTTCTCAATCTGATTGAGCGGGACATACTGGCACGGGGATAACTGCCGACTGTCTTGCGTCTGGCGTGAGATGATCTTTTTTATCCACCCTCTGTGTCATGGCCTGAAAAATAAGGCCTGTAATCACCATCAATCCAGGTTTTTTATATTTCCCGGTTTATTAAAACCCGAATTGCTCAATTCAGGTCAAAATTTCTCAGGTTCGGGGTAACACCGGAATGACAAAGGAAAAAACATGGGTCCTGTCAGTGGCAAAGGTAAACAACGACTGGTTGCTGAAATAAATGTGACACCTCTGGTTGACGTCATGCTGGTGCTGTTGATTATCTTTATGGTTACGGCCCCGATGATGACCCAGGGACTTGAGATAGATCTGCCGAAAACCACGGCCAAGTCTCTTCGGCAGCATGAAAAACCGATAGTAGTTTCCGTAAACGGCAAAGGAGAGGTCTTCCTGGGTCGGATCAAACTCGATCGTAATCAACTTTTTCTTCAACTTAAACAACTGCCGCAAGAGAAGAAAAAACAGCCCATTTATCTTCGGGCCGACAAGGATGTCCCGTATGGGGTTGTGGTTACGGCAATGGCGGATATTAAACGGGCGGGTTTTGATAAACTCGGCATGATTACCCGTCCTTCTGAAGAAAAACAGGGGAGGAGGTGACCCTGTTGGACGGTACGCCTTTTTCCGAGCGGGAATTTTATCGCCGACAGGAACAGGGTGATCACACCTGGGGCAAGGCCATAATCTTTGGCATTACCTTGCACGTGCTGACCTTTGCAGTTATCAGGTATCTTCCTGATATAATACCGCAAAAACCACTTCTTGCAGAGGTGATGACCATTGATCTGGTTTCCATGCCCGACCCGGAGCCGGCAGAGGTAAAATCTCGGAAAAACATACCCCTGCGACCGCCATCGCCTCCTCCGGCGCCGGAACCTGTTGCCAAGGTGCCTGAACCGGAAAAAGCCGTACCGGTAGCGGTTGCCGCTGAACCTGAACCTGTTCCCGTGCCTGCAGCCAGGCCCATTTCCATTCGGCCTCTGAAACGGAAGATAAAAAAGGCCGTAGATACCAGGCTGGAGGAGGAAAAACGCAGGGAGCAACTTGCCCTGGATCGAATACGGAAAAAGGTGCGGGCAAAACGGGAAAGAGAAAAAGCCCTGGCCCGAAAAAGGGCTGAAGAACAGCGTGCCAGACAAAGGGCCCTGGCGGAAGAAAAACGCGCCCGCCAGGCTGCCAGGACGGCCCGGGCCGAAATAGCCGCCGTTCTTCAAGAGCAGCAACGATTGCATAACGCCCGGTCGGCCGGCGGGGGAGTGCAGAGGAACAGATCGGTTAATTCCGCCCTTGAACAGCAGTATTACATGGATCTTGCAAATAAGGTGCAGCGTTTGTGGGTGCTGCCGGAAATACGGCGCTGGCCACCATCTCTGG
>JALSNT010000216.1 GCA_026986885.1 Desulfobulbaceae bacterium | reverse complement strand
GTTACCTTGTCACCGGCGATTGTTTTTCCCTGCCGGGACATTTTTCTGAAGATTTCATAGCAGATGGAACGACGAGATTTTATTTTTCCCCCTCCATTGCAATACGGGCACGGCTCACAGATCATCTGGTCAAGACTCTGGCAGGACCTTTTACGGGTCATCTGCACAAGGCCGAATTCAGAAATTTTGAGAATATTGACCCGGTTTTTATCCGTATGCATGGCCTTCTGGAAGGTCGCATCAAGCTGTTGCCGATGCTGTTCATTATCCATATCAATAAAATCAATGATGATAATGCCGCCGATATTTCGCAACCGCAGTTGATAGGCGATCTCCTTGACGGCCTCCATATTTGTCTTGAATATGGTTTCCGCCAGATCATTTTTACCAACAAAACGTCCGGTATTGACATCTATGACCGTTAACGCCTCGGTGGTTTCAATAATAATATATCCCCCTGAGCGCAACCAGACTTTTTTATCAATGGCCCGGTTGATATCCCCTTCAATGCCATAAGCGTCGAATAACGGAGTTGATTTATCGTAATAGGTAATTTTGCCGGCCAAATGCGGCGCAAAGGTTTCAACAAAAGAATAAAGTCGCTCATAAACAGGACGTGAGTCAATGATCAGCTCTTCAACGTCCTCGGTGAAAAGATCGCGTACCGACCGCAGGACCATATCAAGATCGCGATGCACCAGGCAGGGAACCTCAATTCTGGAGGAGACGGACTTAATCTCATCCCAGAGCATGAGCAGAAATTCCATGTCGGCTTCCAGCTCGGCGCTGCTGATATTTGCGGCAACGGTCCTGACAATAAAACCGGTTCCCTCTGGTCGGAGTTGTTCGATTTTCTGCCGCAACCGCTGTCGTACATCTTCGTCAACAATTTTTCTCGAAATACCAATATGATCGGTCAACGGCATGAAAACAAGATTACGACAGGGCAGGGTGATATGGCAGGTCAGCCGCGCTCCCTTGGTACCAATGGGTTCTTTGGAGATCTGCACAAGAATATCCTGGCCTTCATGGAGAAGATCTTTTATTGAGGGATCGGCATGGCGGCGGGCAACACTTTCCACATCGGAAGAGCCGGACAACGGTTTGACATCGCAACCCTGGTACTGGGTTGTCGCCCGTTCATCTATTTCGTTGTCTTCTATATAAACATCATCTACATATAAAAAACCGGTTCGCTCAAGGCCGATATCGACAAAGGCCGCCTGCATGCCGGGTAGAACACGTACGACGCGGCCACGGTATATGTTACCGACAAGACCTTTTTCAGCAGGACGTTCCAGGTGAATTTCAAGAAGGGTATTTTTTTCAACCAGGTTTTTTTCAACCAGGGCTATTCTGTTTTCGTAAGGGGTGGAGTTGATAAGCAGTTTTGTCTGCATGAATTCCTTAGGGTATCTGATATGTTAAAAAAGCAGAGCTGTTTCATCTGCAGTATACTCTCTTTTAAGTATACTGCAGATGACCGTCTTTGGACATAATATTTTACATTTATCTCCGTGATCTCAGTCATTATTCCTACATATAATCGAGCGTCTTTTCTGCAACGGGCCATTGATTCCGTCTTTAACCAGATTCTTCCGCCCGATGAATTGCTCATTATTGATGATGGTTCAACCGACGGTACAGGGAGTATGCTTGCAGCCATCTTTGACAGGGCGCCGCTGCCGGTTCGCCTTATCAGACAGGAAAATCGCGGTGCCTCTGCCGCCCGCAACACCGGCATTCAGCAGGCTGCTGGAGATATTCTCTGTTTTCTTGACTCCGATGACTGGTGGCACCCGGAAAAAATATCATTTCAATTAAAAAAAATGCAGGAAAAACCGGATATCCTGATCAGCCATACCAGAGAGATCTGGTACAGGCATGGTGTGCGGGTCAATCAGAAAAAAAAGCATGCCCCGCCGGACGGTTATATATTTTCCCGCTGTCTGCGGATGTGTGTGGTCGGCATGTCAACGGTCATGGCAAGAAGAATATTTTTTGACAGGTTTGGCCTGTTTGATCCTGTATTACCATGTTGTGAAGATTATGACCTCTGGCTGCGTGCCGCTCGAGAGGTTCCTTTTTTGCTGGTCGATCGAGCTCTTACGTTAAAGGATGGCGGCCGGCCGGACCAGCTTTCTCAGATATATCGCCGGGGAATGGATAAATTTCGTATACAATCCATGCAGAAAATACTTAAGAGCAACCTGTTGACACGAGAACAGCGGCAGGAAACTCTTTTTGAGCTGAAAAGAAAATGTACCATTTACGGAAGAGGATGTATAAAACACGGACGAAGACAGGAAGGCGAGAATTATCTGGCGATACCTGGGAAATACTCTGAAATCTGAATTGAGAGGAAGTGATATGAGAGCAGGCAACCGCAGTTATGCACGCCGCAGGCGGAAATTAGACTGTCTTCCGTCCTCTGTCCTCTGTTATGGATAAATACAAAATGACAAAAGGTTATGGAGATCCGGCTCGGTATATTACCAGCCTGCATGTGGAAGAAGAATGCCTGGAACTTGACTATACCCGTGAGATCATTAAGCGGGTCAAGTTACCGATTCAGGTCATAGGTCGTGGGGAGCATCCACAAATACCCGGCCGTTATCCTGCCAATCTGGGCGCCGGCAAACATCATCTCCTGCTGGCAAAAAACAGGGGTATGTTTTTTAAACCATGCCCCGGCACCCGTGCATATCGATGCTGTGACTATCAGGTGTTGAATATCGGCATGGGCTGTCCCATGGACTGTGTTTATTGTATTTTACAGGCATACCTGAACAATCCCTGGATCAGCTTTTTTGTCAACATTGATGATTTGTTTAAAGAGCTGCGGCAGGGTTTTGACAACGCACAAAATAAAGTTTTTCGTATAGGTACCGGTGAGTTTACCGACTCCCTGGCCCTTGATTCCGTTACCGCTTTAAGCAGACGACTGGTAACGTTTATGAGCCGTCAACCCAGGGCCGTACTGGAACTGAAGACCAAAAGCGCTGTTATCGGTAATCTCAAGGGACTTAACCATAGGGGACGAACCATTGTTGCCTGGTCGTTAAACAGTCCGCCTGTTATGGCGAAAGAAGAAATACGGACAGCCTCTCTTGAAGAGCGGCTGGCGGCTGCCCGGCAATGTGCCGACTGGGGATATAAACTGGCCTTCCATTTTGATCCTGTTATTTACCATAAAGACTGGAGACGCGGGTACCGGTATACCATAAAAAAACTTTTTTCACGGGTACCGGCCGACCGAATCGTCTGGATTAGTATGGGGGCGCTCAGATATCTGCCGGCCCTGAAAACCATTGCCACCGATCGCTTTCCCGGCTCACGGTTTTTTTATGAGGAATTCAT
>JALSNT010000215.1 GCA_026986885.1 Desulfobulbaceae bacterium | reverse complement strand
ATGTCCTGGAAAGCGGCCGCATGCGGGTGAATGGTTGGCGGTGTCACAAGGCATCGTGATGGTTTAATTTGAATAAAGGAGGTTGCCATGAGAACTATCCAGCGGTTCTGCATTTTGTTTCTGTTAACAGGTGTCTTTTTGGCGCCGGGTAGTATCCTTGCATCTGCGGCAGCTGCTGAATTTGAAAAAGATCTTACCTCCGGAGGGATTACTTTCCATGTCGCAAGTGTTACCGCGGGGGCATATTCCAGAGTGAAAATCAACCTCTCCGGGGCCGGGGTTGATCCCGGACCGGTTGCAAGCAGGATAGAGGGTACCGTTACCTGGGCGGAGGTGACCGATGATCTGGATAATGATGGATCACCGGAACTGTATGTCTATGCCGCCTGTCCGGATGAGGTTTCGTCGGCAACCACCCGGGACGCATTTTCAGCTCCGCCGGCTGCCGCTGTCATTACCCGCGGCCCGCATGCAGCTCACTCTGATCAAACCGCCGTTATTGCTGTTCCGGCAACGGGATCATCCTCCGCGGTCGTTGTCGGACCTGCGGTGGCGGCACGGACGGATAGCGGCATTGTACAGGTGGTTCCTGTCGTTCCGGTTGAATCCCCGGAAGATGAGGAATGCATCCACGAGTTGAAATTTGTGCTTGTTTCCACCCGAAAAGGCAAGGCGCTGAAATTGAAAAGCAGGAAATAAGTGGACCTGGGAAAGGGGATACTTCCAGCTCAATAACCGTCCCAATTGTGCCGCCAAAGGGATGAACACGGGCAAGGGCAGTGCAGGATGAATCTTGTTTTATAGAGTTGTCCATCTCTTTGCTTGAAAATGACGGCTCTTTTTTATTTCCTGCCGGTGGACATATAAATACCTGTAAAGACACCAATGTCGCCATCAAGGTATGGTTCTGCAAATTCCCTTATTTCTTTTTCTGGAGAGTTTCCAGGTAGGCTTCAATTTTTTTCAGGGATTGCGGTCCGGTTACCATGAACACGGTGTTGTTTTTGTAGAGTTTATCCGGCCCCCTCGGCACGATGATCCTTTTTGCCTGTTGTTCATCCAGTACGCCGGCAAAAACACAGTTGCCTGAAAATTCGGGTTGTCCGGCCAGCTCCTGGACGGTGACTCCTTCCGTCGGCCAGTTTTCCGGAATTTTAAACATTATCAGTTTGGCCTGACTTTGTTCCAGGTCGGTGAGCACCTTGATCAACGGGCTTTCCAGTTCAATAATGATTTTATGAAGCAGCATGGTGTTCATGTTGCAGATATGGGTTACCCCGGCCAGCTGGTAAGGCTTTTGATAGGCAGGGTTGCGCATCTTTACCATGATCTTCTCCACCTGCTCGCTTTTTGCCAGCAGGGATGCGGTCAGGTTGTCGGTATCCCGGTAGAGAACGCCGAGAAAGGCATCCGCTCTGGTGATGCCTGCCTGCCGGAGAACGTCAATGTCTCTGGCGTCGCCATAGACGGTTTCAATCCCTAAGTGGGCGTAAATATCCTCGCAAACCTCCCTGTCCCGGTCGATGACCACCACATCATGCCTGTGATCGGAGAGTTCCCTGGCCAGCGTAGTCCCGGCGATGCCGCCGCCGGCAATGATGATATACATGGATAATTTTCTCCTAACGATTTGATATTTTAGCAAAAAGAAAGGCAATGGGGATGATTTCCAGCCTGCCCGCTAACATGGCGAAGATATAGGTAAGTTTGATGAGCCAGTGTAATGAGGCCATTTTGGTAACGGAAAAATAAAAAGGTCCCATGTTGCCCATGGCCGAGGCCATTCCGGAAAAGGACTGCCAGCTGTCAAGATCGGAAAAAACCGCCGTGATTACGGCTCCCACCCCTATGAGAACAAGCCATATCCAGAAAAGAGAGGCAATACGTTCCAGTTCGCGGTCGGGAATGATTTTACCTGCCGCCACCACGGGAATGACCGCCCGGACCGGTTTTCTGATTCGTCGTAATTGCGCCTGAAAGGCCCTGGCCAGTATCGCCAGTCTCAGGACCTTGATACCGCCGGCCGTAGAGCCGACACAGCCGCCGATGACCATGATGATCATGAAAAGCTGTTTGCTGACGGCGTGAAAAAAAGAGCTGTTGATATCAACGGTCAGGTAGCCGGTGGATGTCAGCATGGAGGCTACCTGGAACAGGGCGCTGCGAAAGACATTATGAAAGTCGCCAACAAGCTGCGGCAGGGGAAGATGCAGTCGCTGGAAGTGATCAAAACAGATAAGAACCACAGAGCCCGCAAGAATACCCCAGTACCATTTCATTTCAAAATCAGTGAATATGGACTGGATATTACCGGTCAGGACCCTGTAGTGGACAAGAAAATTCGTACCGCCGGCCAGCATGATCAAAATGGTGGCATACTCTATGAAAACCGCACCGCCATACCCGTGGGCGGCAAAATAGCCGATGCTCTCGTCATGGGTTGAAAAGCCCCCTGTGGAGATGCAGGTAAACGAATGGTTAAGGGCGTCAAAGAAATTCATACCGCCGACCAGGAAAAGCAGGATGGAGAGCAGGGTGAAAAAGGTGTAGATGGCCCAGAGAATGGACAGGGTGTGGGCAATGCCGGGCACGGGGCGGCCGGTGCTGATCTTGTGGCCTTCGGCGCTGAACAGGACGGCGGCCGCGCTGCCGCCCCGGAAGCTGACCGCAAGAAAAAAGGTCAGGATGCCCAGTCCGCCCAGCCACTGGGTCAGGGAGCGCCAGAAGAGAATGCTGCGGGGCATGGTGTCAAGCCCGGTAAAAACGGTGATACCGGTCGTGGTAAAGCCGCTGACCGCCTCGAAAAAGGCGTCGATAAATGACTTGTCAAGTCCTGTCATGAAGGGAATACCGCCGGCAACGCCGCACAGGAGCCAGCCAAGGGCGGTGATGACCATGGCTCCCTCGATGGTTGGCACCCGGAAGGGTATTTTTCTCTGGGCGAGGAGGCCAAAAAAAATACAGGAAAGGGCGGGATAGGTAAAAACAGATGCCTCCGTGCCGTAATGGATCTGGTCTTTATAAAGCCACCAGGGAATGAGCGGCAGGAGCATGACGATTCCGAGAGTGGCCAGCAGGGCGCCGAGATAGTTGAGAATATAAAGTCGACTGGTACCGGAAAACCTTGAATGGGCGGGGAATATCCTCATTTCATTTTTGTTTCATTTCTTTTGATTTAGGAGCTGTTCCTCAATAACATTTACATCTTGTCGTTCTTTTTTGCCGTACTCTACATTAGACAAATGGTTGCATGATACCGGTACGCGTTTATTGGTTCGCCTTGATTATGACAGGAAATCCTGCACAATATTGTTAAGATTATTTGGTTACAGCTCTTTAGACCTTTCCGGTAACGTCATGA
>JALSNT010000214.1 GCA_026986885.1 Desulfobulbaceae bacterium | reverse complement strand
AAACCACCCTCTTTAACAGGTTGACCGGTGCCAGACAGCATGTGGGCAACTACCCCGGGGTGACGGTGGAAAAAAAAGAAGGTATATGCACTCATAACGGACAGGACATCAAAGTTACCGACCTGCCCGGCACCTATTCCCTTTCCGCCTATTCCGTCGAGGAACTGGTGGCCCGTGATTTTATTATCAATGAGCGGCCCGATGTGGTTGTCGATATCGTTGATGCCTCAAACCTCGAACGAAACCTGTATCTGAGCTGTCAATTCCTGGAATTAGGTGTTCCCATGGTTATTGCGCTCAACATGATCGATGTGGCCAGGAGCCGAGGCATTGAAATCAATGCCGACAAACTTGGCCGACTGCTTGGCGTGCGGGTTGTCCCTGTTGTTGCCCGCACCGGCCAGGGCATTGACGAACTTTTTGACGCTGTCTTAGCCACGGCAGGGACAAAAGAAACCTTCCATCCGGTGCTTCTGCGTTACGGATCCGATCTGGACCAAGTGATAACGGCAATGCTCCCGCTCATTGAGGAAAATAAACTGCTGACCGACCAGTATCCGGCCCGCTGGCTTGCCCTGAAATTCCTGGAACATGATGAACAGATCCTGGCAAAGGCCCGACAGGCAAATGAAGATCTTACCAACAGACTTCTGCAGCGTTGCGAAGCGGTCACCGCCCACCTGCAGCAGACCATGGAAGTCTATCCGGAGGCGGTTATTGCCGATCATAGATACGGCTATATCAAATCCGTACTCCATCAGGGGGTCATCCGGGAAAAATTTGTCGGCGACCGCCTCTATACCTCGGACAAAATAGATAAAGTAGTCACCCACCGATTACTGGGTCCTCTTATTATGGCGGCTATCCTCTACGGCCTCTATACCTTTACCTTTAATTATTCCACCACCCTGGTCGACATGCTGGCCTCGTTGTTCTCCGCTGCCGACACCTGGGTCAACGCCTTGCTGCCCGACGGCCCCCTCAAATCCATGATCATATCCGGAGTGATCGACGGCATGGGCGGCGTATTAGGCTTTGTACCCATTATCATGTTCATGTTTTTCGGTATTGCCGTGCTGGAAGACTCGGGATATCTGGCCAGGGTCGCCTTTATGATGGACCGGATTTTCCATTTTTTCGGCCTGCACGGCTCCTCGGTCATGCCCTTTATCGTCTCCGGCGGCATTGCCGGCGGCTGTGCGGTTCCCGGTGTTATGGCCACCCGTACCCTGCGCTCGCCCAAGGAACGGATGGCTACCCTGCTCACGGTGCCGTTTATGAACTGCGGTGCCAAGCTGCCGGTCCTTACCCTGCTGATCGGCGCCTTTTTTTCCGCCCACCAGGCCCGGTATATGTTTCTGGCAACCATGGCCGCCTGGCTGGTGGCCCTTGTTGCCGCCAAATTCCTGCGCATGACGGTGTTACGGGGTGAATCCACTCCCTTTGTCATGGAACTGCCGCCGTATCGGTTCCCGACGATCAGAGGCCTTGTTATTCACACCTGGGAACGGACCTGGCAATACATTAAAAAGGCGGGCACGGTTATCCTGGGCATCTCCATCCTGCTCTGGGCAATGATGACCTATCCCGGCCTTCCGCAGGACAAGGTAAACGAATTTGCGCAACAACGGCAGGCAGTCGAACATAGACTGCAACCACTGAAAAGCAATGATACGACTGCAGACGAAGTTAACCTGGATTCCAGCTCCAAGCTAAAGGCGGAGTTAAACACAATCAACAGCATGGAAGCCCGGGCCCGCCTGCGCAACTCCCTTGCCGGCAGGATTGGTATTGCCCTGGAATCCATCAGTCGGTATGCCGGATTTGACTGGCGGACAAACATCGCCCTGGTGGGCGGTTTTGCCGCAAAAGAGGTCATTATTTCAACCCTGGGTACCGCCTATTCCCTGGGCGATGTCAGCACCGATGATACAACAAGTCTCAAGGAGCGTCTTACCGGTGATTCCCACTGGAACCCGGTTGTTGCCCTGTCACTGCTTGCCTTTATCATGTTTTACGCCCCCTGCTTTGTCACCATCGTCTGTATCGCCAGGGAGGCCGGATCATGGAAATGGGCATTTTTTTCCATGTCCTTCAATACAATCTTTGCCTTTATCATGGCTGTCGCCATCTATCAGATCGGCATGCTTCTCGGTCTTGGGGGATAGATATCCACCGTCCCCCCTTGACAATTCCCGGACGCATCCCCATAGTACTTTCCAGTTTTGAACCAATGTATGAGTCTGTTTACATCCCATTACACTTTTCTCCGTAACCACAGGCCGATGTTTGCCGGTGGGAGGTTGCGTCCTCCCTGCAGGAGAAACAGCGATGAACGACCACAGGTAGCCATCTTTTCCACCGATACAAGTCATAAAAAATGGGCAATGGAGCATTTTTTTAATGCAAATTTTTTTCAACAAAAGGACACGCCATGTCAAACCCATATAACTTTCAGACACCGCCGGATTCCCTGCCTGCCGTACCTGCCGACAAGCAAGGTGCCCCACCCTCCATCCAGGAAATAAACAGCGCCGTTAAAGAGGCATCTGCCTGGGTGCCGCTCTTGAAAACAGAAATCGGCAACAATATCATCGGCCAGCAGCACCTGATCGACAGAATGCTGATCGGCCTGCTGGCCGGGGGCCACATCCTGCTGGAAGGATTACCCGGCCTGGCCAAAACACTGGCGGTCAAGACGCTGGCTTCCGCCATCTCAACGGATTGCAAACGGATTCAGTTTACCCCTGACATGCTGCCCGCCGATATTATCGGCACGGAAATCTATAATCCACGCGCCACCGGCTTTGAGGTGAAAAAAGGACCGATTTTCGCCTCCATGATCCTGGCCGACGAGATCAACCGGGCACCGTCCAAGGTCCAGTCGGCCCTGCTTGAAGCCATGCAGGAGCGGCAGGTAACCATCGGTGAACAGAGCTTCAATCTGCCGGAATTGTTCCTGGTGCTGGCTACCCAGAATCCCATTGAACAGGAAGGTACCTATCCCCTGCCCGAGGCCCAGGTTGACCGTTTCATGCTGAAAGTTATTGTCGATTACCCCAGCCGGGAAGAGGAACGCCTCATCCTGGATACGATCGCCCATACCGATGCGGCAGGCCCGGTTCGGCCCATTATCGCGGCCGATGATATCATGGCCGCCCGCCGGGTGGTGGACAGAGTGTACCTGGATGACCGGATCAAGGATTATATTGTATCGCTCATCTTTGCCACCCGGGACCCGGAATCCTTTGGCCTTGATCTCACCAGTTACATTGAAACAGGGGCCTCTCCCAGGGCCACCATCAATCTCAAGGTAACGGCTAAATGCATCGCCTTTCTCCAGGGACGCGGCTATGTCATTCCCG
>JALSNT010000213.1 GCA_026986885.1 Desulfobulbaceae bacterium | reverse complement strand
GTGCCGCCAGGGTGCAGGAACTGAAAGAACAGGTGGCCAGCGGTTCCTATGAGCCGGACCTGAACAAGGTGGCCTCCAGTCTGCTCAAGTTTCTGGTCGAAGAAGGATAACCATGACCCGGGAATCGGCACAGGAACTCCTGCGGCAATTACATGCAACCATCCTGTCGGAGCGGGAGCATGCCAAAGAACTTGATCTCTCTGCCATGGCAAAAGACAGAGAGCAGAAAGAATCATTGCTTCAGATTATCGGTACAATAGATAATCTGCATCCCGATGACCGTCACCTGGCCGAAGAGATCCAGCAGGAAAACCTGCGCAACGCCTATCTGTTCAAGGCCACCCTGAACTGGATCCAGGATACCATGGAGTTTTTTGGTAAAAAAACCGCGCCGGCAACATACGGCAGGTACGGTACCGCTACCAGTAACTGTACAGGCGGCCGCCTGCTCTCCGGCAGAATCTGAGCTACTGCAGCAAACGGATTCTTCATCCGCTTCAATCATCACCCTCGCTTCCGCTACACCTGAGCTGTTTTTCGTCGCAAGTCATTTTGCCAACCATTCTTTTTTCCTAAATTATTTCCCCCCTTTTTCCGATACGATTCATGTGCAGGTTACATCTGCATTTGCTTTCCATACGGATTCTTTCCGTTCCTGCCGGCGGAACATGACCGGAATAATGCGAAAAAATCACTACACCGGAATAGAATTATGAGCGGACTTCTCACAGCGCTGAATGCAGGCAAAACCAGCCTGATGACCAACCAGAAATCCATTGAGATCGTCGGCAATAATATTGCCAACGTCAATACCACAGGATATTCACGGCAGCGGGCGGAACTCTCCCAGATCCCGGCGGTCAACTTTGGTGATTTTTTTGTCGGCCAGGGAGTCACGGTCTCTGATGTCAGCCGGGAACACGATGTATTCATCAACCGCCAGCTCCAGGAAAAATCAATCGCCCTGGGAGAGGAAAGCGGCAAATCAACACCACTTGCCGAGCTGGAACGGATATTCAATGTTTCCGACCACAACCTTGCATCAAGTATCAATGATTTCTTTGACGCCTGGCAGCAGTTGACCACCAATCCCAGCGGTCAGGTGGAACGGGACATGGTTGTGCAGCGCGGCCGGTTGATGGGTGATGCCTTCAGTGACACCTACGACGAGCTGGAAACCGTCCGCAACAACCTCAATAACAACATTGTTTCCAAGATCGACAATCTCAACGAACAGGTCTCCGAAGTCGCCAAGTTAAACGATCGTATTTTTCAGATCGAAGTCAACGGCCAATCCGCCAACGCCGCCCGCGATCAGCGCGATTTGTTAGTCGAAAATCTTTCAAAGAGCCTGGGAGTACAGACCTATACCGACAACCGGGGCATGCTTGCCGTCCAGCTGCCCGGAGGCACACCGCTTGTCCAGGGCAACAAGGCCATGCCGCTGAGTGTCGTCACCACCGGCACCGACGTCAATCTGCAGATTACCATCGGCGGCAATGTCAAGGATATCTCTCCCCGGGAACTGGGAGGAGAGATGAAGGGCATGTTTGACGTCAGAGATGATTTTATTGCCGGTCTGCGTGGCAATCTTGATACCCTGGCCGTGGAAATCACCAAGGCGGTCAACGACGTACACAGCAACGGCTGGTATACGGATCCGGCAACCGGCAACCCGGCAACCGGCCAACTTTTTTTTGATGACCTCACTACCCTGCCGCCCGGTACGCCGCCGAGCAGGCACATCAAGGTGGCACTGCCTGATTCCCGATATCTGGCGGCGGCAGGCGAAAATACCGCCGCCCCCGGCGACAATGAAAATGCCCTGGCCATTGCTTCGCTCGAAACCACCTACAAGGTCACCGGCACCAACGATACCTTTGATAATTTTTTCAGTCAAATTGTCTCCACTGTCGGCATTGAGGCCAGTCGCAATAAAATTGCTCTGGGCGGGGCACAGGATGCCAGCGTACAACTGCATAACCTGCGTGACGGTGTTGCCGGAGTTTCTCTGGAAGAAGAGATGGTCGATCTTGTTCAGTACCAGCGCGGTTTTGAATCATCGGCCAAATTTCTCTCCACCATTGATGAGATGATGAACTCTCTCTTACAGCTCAAGAGGTAAAAAATGAAAGCTACCCAGGGAACCACCTACCGAATGTTAGGTTCCAGGCTCAATGACCTGAACCTGCAGCTTGAAGAACTACGGAAAATCGCATCCACCGGCAAAAAGCTCAACCGCCCCTCGGATAATCCGGCCGCCATCCGGCCGGTCTTAAACACACGCAAGCAGCTCTCCAATGTGGACCGATACATGGAAACCATGGGCCAGGCCCTTGATAAAATGCAGGCAGCCGACGGCCACCTCGAGCATGTGGAAAATATCATGCAGCGGGTCAAGGAAATTTCCGTCAATGTGGTTAACGGCTCCTTGAATAATGAAGACCGCTCCGTCCTTGCCGATGAAATCGTCAACCTGCGGCAGGAACTTCTTGACGCCGCCAACGCCAGGGTAGACGGCAAATATATTTTCTCCGGCTATGAGGAAGCGACAAAACCCTTTGAAAAAAATCCGGCCTATGATCCGGCTCTTTATGACGCCAATGACCATACAACCTGGCCCTATCTGTACCATGGTGATGAAAACGCAACCAGGCTCGAAATCACACCGGGTGAAGACCTGCAGGTTGACCTGACCGGCAATGACCTGTTTTTAGGCACCAGCACCTGGAACCGGAACCCGCCGCCCAACAACAGCGTTGAGCCGGGAAGGTATGATGTATTTTCGGTGCTGACACGGGCGGAAGAGGCAGTGCGGTCAAATGACCAGTCTGCCCTGCAAACCAGCATTCAGGACATTGACGGCGCCTCGGACCAGACCAGGAGACTGCGCTCACAGATGGGCAACCGGGCCTCGCGGGTCGAGACGGCCATGCATCACCAGGAGCAGGTCCGTATAGATTTAAAACAGATCCTCTCCCGTTATGAGGATGCCGATGCCATTGAGTCATTTAACAATATCGTCCAACAGGAAACTGCCTTCCAGGCAGCCTTGAACGTGACAAGCAAGGTATCCAAACTCTCCATCCTCGATTACATGTGATCGCAGGCAAAATTATTCCTGAATTGGTTATCGGTAACCGGCCAGATCTATTAAAAATCCTTGCCTTTTTATCTCTGGTGCGGAATACTTGCTATTGAGGGACACTACATATTTGATCCTGAATTGAGATTGAGTATTTTGGATCAATATTATCCGGTCCTGATTGCACCCCATTATCGACCCTTAAGTGGAGCAAACTATGCTGGTTCTAACCAGAAAAGCCGGTGAAGGCATAATCATTGGTGATTCCATTTCCATTAAAATT
>JALSNT010000212.1 GCA_026986885.1 Desulfobulbaceae bacterium | reverse complement strand
TAATAGATGATTACGCATTTCTCTTAGAATAGCAAAAGAGTCAGGTGAGTGCCAATTAAACTTGAACCGATATGGAAAAATATATTATTGCCGCCGCTAAATTTTTAGGACTGCCAAAAGAACAATGGCATTCCGATTCTGTTCGTCTGCAACCCATATCACCTGACGGGTCCCAGCGGCAGTTTATCCGCCTTGTCTGGCCGGGGGGACGACAGCTGCTGGTTATCAGGCCGCCGGAGGGCGACAGGGCCGGTCTTCGCGAGGCGAAATCAGCCCGCTCCATAGGGCAACATCTGTATTCCAGAGGAATTTCGGTTCCCGAAATATACGGCTTTGATCCGGAGAACGGTCAATTGTTTGTTGAAGACCTTGGGGATCAGCGGCTGTATGATGTACTCCGGCAAGCCTCGGAGGAAAAGCGGCTGCACTGGTACCGGCAGGTGATTGCTGAACTTGTACGGATGCAGGTAAAGGGCGCCGACGGTTTTTCATCCTCCTGGTGCTGGGATACCCCCCGCTATGATCAACAGCTCATGATTGAGCGCGAATCCGCCTATTTCCTGCAGGCGCTGTGCCGTGATTATTTTTCCTTGTCCTTTGATATGGATAAGTTAAGGGAAGAATGCCTGCTTCTGGCAGAACGGGCTGCCATCGCACCTGCGGACTTTTTTCTGCACCGGGATTTTCAAAGCCGCAATATCATGATCAAGGACGGGCAGGTGAGGATTATTGATTACCAGGGTGGCCGTTTCGGTCCCCTTGCCTATGACCTTGCCTCATTGCTCATTGATCCATACATCTCGTTGTCCAACCGGCAGCAGGCCGGGTTACGAGATTATTATTACGCTGAGCTTGCCCGATATATTTATTATGATGAAAGCAGATTTTACCGGGAGTATTTTTTGCTCTCCCTGCAGCGTAATCTCCAGATACTTGGTGCCTTTGCCTTTTTGACCCGGCATCGGAAAAAGAAATTTTTCAGCCGTTTTATCAGGCCTGCCCTGTGTACCCTCAACGGTCTGCTTGCCAAACCGGAAGCTGCCGATTATGGTGGGCTGCGCAAGCTTGCCCGTCAATGTCTTTTACTCTCCATGTCAAATGAAAACTGCTGAATCTTCCATCCTGGTGGCCCTCATCGGTCGACCCAATGTCGGGAAATCGACCCTGTTTAACCGTATGACAAGGCGCAGAGATGCCCTGGTCGACCCCACGCCCGGCGTGACCAGAGATCGTCATTATGCCCGTGTTCAATATGAAGGCCATCCCTTTACCCTGGTCGATACCGGCGGCATTGATGATGAAAATGATACCATCAGCAATCATATTCGCGATCAGGCCATGCGTGCTGTTGATGAGGCTGATATCATTTTATTTCTCATGGACGGTCGTCAGGGATTGAGTCCCGTAGACCGGGAGATTGCCGCTCTGCTCCGCCGTACCGAAAAAAAAGTTTTTTTTCTGGTGAATAAAATTGACGGTCCTGATCTTGAAATAGAGTTGATTTCTCCTTTTTACGAGTTGGGTGTTCCTGAGCTGTGGCCCCTGTCTGCGGACCACGGGTACGGTTTTGTCACCTTGATGGAGGCATTGACGGCTGATCTGGAGCAGCAGGAAGTTTCACTTGACCTGCCGGACGGGACCATGAAGCTGGCCTTCCTGGGGCGTCCCAATGTGGGAAAATCATCCATGATCAATGCCATTATCGGGCAACCGCGCATGGTGGTCTCCGATATGGCCGGGACCACCCGGGATTCTGTTGATACCCTGCTGGGCAGGGATAAATATCATTACCTGCTGATAGATACGGCCGGCATCAGGCGCAAGGGGAAGACAAAGGACAAGCTGGAAAAGTTTTCCATCCTCAAGGCGCTCAAGGCCATCGGCAGATCGGATATCGCCCTGGTGCTTATTGATGCCGATGAGGGGATTACCGAGCAGGACACTAAAATTATCGGCTATACCCAGGATCAGGGTAGGGCGCTGATCATTCTGCTTAACAAATGGGATCTTATTGCAGCAGATAAAAAGCGGCAGGACTGGCTGCGGGAAGAGGTGCGGCTGGCAACGAATTTCATTCCCTTTGCCCCGGTACTTCGGGTTTCCGCCCTGACCGGATACGGGATAAAACGAATATTTCCGGAAATCGGCAAGGTGTACCGGCAGTTTCACGGACAGTTTCCAACCAGCGCCCTCAATCGTCTGCTGGCAGATGCCGTTGCCCGCCATGAACCTCCCATGCACAGGGGAAGAAGGTTAAAGTTATATTATACGGCGCAGATAGGGACGGCGCCGCCGACATTTGCCGTTATTGCCAATGCGCCCAGGGGAATTCATTTCTCATATCAGCGATATCTGACAAATCGCTTCAGAGAGGGATTGGGGTTGGATCAGGTGCCGGTTCGGCTGATATTTAAAGAGCGCAGCGGCAGAAAAAAGAGGTAGGGTCGGGAAAAAAGCAGGATTAGGAGGAGTCGTTTCTTTTTTATTTATTCAAGCAGGCGTTTGCCGTATTCGGCCAGCCGTTTTGTTAATAACCGCCGTTCATTACCGTTAAGTTCCCTTTCCCGGGCGACAATTTCCATGTAGTATCCGGTGAGTCCGGAATATGAGCTGGCAGGATGGATGGTCAGCCAGTGTTCGGCATCGTCATCGGCAAAGGCTCTTTCCACTATTTCGACGATGATCTCGTCATTATCCTCGCGTGCCCACTTGATAACTCTTTGAAACAGGTCTGCTTCCTTGAGTTTGCGGTATTCGGCCCGCTTAATCATAAATTCCAATCCCTGCATACCTCTTTCCCCTTGTCCGCTATTTGTTGTATTATCCTCAGCTCTCTCCCAAAGTAATCCATTTTAAGAAAATTAATCCATCATACCATAGAGTTGTCGCCACGCCAATCACTAACCGGGGATATTCTCGTAACTTGGGCCGTACCCGGCTTTTTTGATGAATAAGGAAGATGGAAACACCAAAAAAACTCATGAGGCCGGAAGTGGATAAAATGGATGGTCGTGTAGTTTTTTTTTGATTTATGATTTTTCCTGACGCATACTTCAGGTAGGAGATGCATCGAAGGCGCTTCTCAATGCTGCTGCCCTCGAAAGTGAATTAGAGTTTAGAGTTTGTTTATCATGTTAGGCGGGATTTCCCGTCAAGAGGAACCATTATGACAGTTAGAAAAAAAATTATACTTCTCTCCCTGGCATTGCTTGTTTTGTTGGGGATTACCGGTTTGCTGCAATATAGGGCGGTTAAGTCCATTGCCCGTGAATGGAAGCAATATCAGGATACAGCGCTGCAACGACAGGTACAGCTTGCAGATATCAAATCTCAGTTTGGTTATGGCGGATTTATTCATAATTTTAAAAATCATGTCCTGCGGGGA
>JALSNT010000211.1 GCA_026986885.1 Desulfobulbaceae bacterium | reverse complement strand
ATAATTAGTATACTTTTAGTATCCCTTAAAGTAGGTACAGTATTACAACTGCAGCAGGGCCAGGTTAATCAATCCGATCAGAAAACCCAGGATTGCTCCAAAAAGGTTAATATATTTAAACTGTTCTTCCATAATGGAGAGCAGCAGCCCTTCCAGTCTGAGTAAATCAAGGGAATCGACTTTATCCGTTACCAATCTACTGATATTGAGTGATTTCACCAGGCCGGGAACCTCATGCAGGAGCATTTTATTGGCATTTAAGACGATATAATCGGCAATTCCCTTTTGAATACCAACGGGCATTAACCGGGCAAGAATACCAAGCGGACGTTCGGCAAGAGTATCAACCATGCGGTCAACCAGACGACCGATCAACCGCCTGCTTTGCGTCGATTGCAAGGCGACCGTCAATTCCCGGATAATAGTTTTCTTTATCTCCACACCCTGGGCATCGGGAAACAGACGACCGGTGATTTCTTCCATTGCAAGCCTGCCCTGGCCAAACATATCCTCCAGGCTTTCCCGCAATAACAATGACAATGCTTCAACAGCTCCTCTGGTTTTCAGAACGGCAAGCAGTTGTTCCGCCAGCGCATGGTAAATCCCGGCAAGCTGTTGATCATCCAGACGGGCTAAGATGTCCCCGACCGGTGTCCGTAACAATTTACGCGCCTGCTGCACTAAAATTCGTGCAAATTCACGCTGTACCTCATCACTCTGCAACCACGCTTCGAGTTCCTCTTCATGATCGACAAGATAATCACGGATCTTTGTATCCAGGTCGTCCCTGTCGATAAATCCCTTGGCCATTGCTGCCATTGGGCCAAGGTTCGAGAGAAAATGATCTATACCATCAAGGACCGCCTGAATTATTCTCCCTCTGATTTTGGGGTCTCCGATCATCGCCGCAAGTCTCTCCACCAGTCCCGGTGTCTGCTCTTTGAGTATCTGCAGCAGCAGCTCTATAAACGGCTCCGGCAGAAGATCCCCGACCGGCCGCCCTTCCAGGGCTGCTTCCTGCATATAGTTTTCTATATATCGGGCAAGATGTTCCTCCAACCGTTCACTTTGCAAAAGCCGCTCAAGCAACGAATCAAAAAAATTATAGAAACGGAGGCGATCATTCCTGGAAATCAAAGAATTCAACTCTTTTCGACCGTACTGTGCCAGATGTTCACTAACGGCAGCCGCAAAAAGGTCCTTAAATGAGTTACCTGCAAAATAACTCCGTAAGCCGTCTTTCAGCTTATACTTCAGCGTTCGCAGGCCGACCTTGGCATAAGGACGAAATTTTTCAGGAACAAGGGATACGAGAGAACCGAGATCACTGGTCAGCACCAGAGAAACTCTCTCTTCAACCAGGGAATGCAAATGATCCTGGAATGGCTCCATGGAAAGAGCTGTGCCGATATCACGGGCCGTTAACAAATGCTCGCCAACCATAATACCGATATTTTCAGCCAGTTCATGTCGTTTGGCCGGGATAACCCCGGGAGTCATGGGAAGACGCAGGCCCAGGACACGCCAGGGTTTTAAGGGACGAAACAGCATTTTAATTGCTATTTTATTTGTCAAATAGCCGATAAAGGCGCCTATCAGCGGCGGCCCGGCATAGGTGAGAAAAACAGGATTCATAAAAAACTGTACATTCTGAATTTAAAAATTGAAAAACAACTTTTATCAGCGACCTGCATGATTAGATTAAACTGGGTACGGTATCCGGAGCAACTTAAAAATATCGGCAGACCTACCCCGGTAACAACTCAAGCAGTTCACCGGGATGCCGTAGCAGGTAGTCGGCACCGCTGCTGCGCAATTCCTCTTCATCCCTAAATCCCCATAAAACCCCAACCGCAGTCATACCGGCAGCAGTTGCTGTCTGCATATCAATTGCAGTATCACCAAGATAGAGAAAATCCTCCGGTGGGATATCCAGCATATTCACGACCTCTAATGCCCCCGCCGGATCCGGTTTTTTCGGCACGCCGCTCCGTTGCCCAAGTACCGGATAAAAAGAAAAACCCTGCAGTAACCGTTGCACACAAAGACGGGTAAACTCGTGGGGTTTATTGGACAAAACAGCCAGTCGTACATCTTCCTTTTGTACAGTTGCCAGCATCTCCGGTATACCGCTGTACGGATGGCTTTTCAGGTGCCAGTTTTTGCCATATTCCAAACGAAATAATTCGGCAAGCCGATCGATAGTTTTTTCATCACGTTGCTCTGCAGGAACCATGCGTTCAACAAGGGTATGCAAACCATCACCGACAAAATATTTATACGATGAAATCGGATGAACAGGCATATTCTCTGCCGCAAGTACTCGATTAGCAGAATCGGCAAGATCAGCCAACGTGTCAAGAAGTGTTCCATCAAGATCAAAAAGTACGGCTCGATAACGCATTAGGCTTCCCCCTTTTGTCCAGTGCCGGACAGCCATTTATTGAAATTCAGGCTTCAAGCGGCAAACGGTGACCCCCTTCCCTGCGCAAACAGTAAGGCAGAACTCCTTGCACGTCCAGTGCAAAGATGCACATCTCCGGGCATGTCTACATACAACATAATGGTTTTTCTTGGAATAGTGTATTTTTTGGGGTAATCTTGTACTTGTAATATATAGTGGTTCAAGAGGGCATTACCTCTCGGAGAACTTACACCTGACCTAGCATTTCACTCCATCCGGAGACTCCGGCGGGAGTGAAAGCCTGCGGGATTTCCATTTCATCCCCAATCTGCAGCCTGGGGCAAAATGAAAATCGCTCAATTCAGGTTTAAATAAAGCAACAGGTGATCTGTTGTTTCGGCTTTAGCTATGTTATCCTTTTTCGCTGGAAAATGATGGTAATCAAATATTTTTTTTTGCGGCTATGTCCTGAAAATAAGACCCAACCATACGGGTTACTTAAACTAAATTCAGGTTAAAAAAATTTTCTTTGCTTTGCCTGCTCAACTCTGCATATTTCATTTATTATGACCAAAGTTATCGCCATGGCCGGGAAAGGCGGAACCGGCAAGACAACGATCTCCACCCTTCTTCTCAAATATCTTCTCACAAAGAAGATGGTACCGGTACTTGTTGTCGACGCCGATGCCAATGCTAATCTCAACGAACTGCTTGACCTGGAAGTCCTCAACACCCTGGGCCAAATTCGCCGGGAAATTAAAGGGGACATTCCTGCCGGCATGAGCCGGGACCAATTCATGGAAATGAAAATTCACCAGGCATTAATTGAAGAAAATGGCTTTGATCTTCTGGTCATGGGGCAGCCCGACGGACCCGGATGCTACTGTGCCGCCAACCAGTACCTGGCCATGACCATGGACAAATTAGCTGACAATTATCCCTGGATTATTGTTGATAATGAGGCGGGCATGGAACATTTGAGCCGCA
>JALSNT010000210.1 GCA_026986885.1 Desulfobulbaceae bacterium | reverse complement strand
GCCCGGCCCGAATATATTGTTACCCGTTTTCAGCAGGATTTTCCCGGCGCTGTCTCCTATACCCTGAGCTACACCTTCCGTTTTGGACACCGGCTGTCCCTGGCTGCCAATCATCTGATCAGCAACAACCGGCTTCGTGACCGCAAGCTCTGTCTGTCGCATCCAACCACGCCGGATACCCGGATACACCAGCATTTGGAAGAGGATTCCCGGCCGGTGGCAGCCATTATCTCCGACTGGCAGAGCCGGGGCCGTTCCCTGTCGGAGGCCGCCGTGCTGGTGCGGCTGTTTTCCGCCGCTGTTCCGGTGGAACTGGCCCTGCTGGAGGCAAATATTCCCTACCGGCTGGTAGGCCACGATTCGGTTTTTCAGTGCCGGGAAATTCGCGCCCTGCTTGGCTATCTTTCTCTCTGTGGGCAGGAATTGGGAAAAATGGAGGATCGGCAGGAGGCCGTTGCCATGGTGACGGCCATGTTGACCAACCCCAATCTCTGGTTAGGCGAGGAGAAGAACAGGCAGCTGGCCGAGGTTATCGTTGATGACCCTTCCCGGGCGCCGCATGTCCTCAGAGAGCAGAGTACGCAGGCAAAGTCAAACTTTCTTGCCGGGCGGATGCAGGAGCTGGCCGCCACCTGGGAAAAACTGCTGCACCGGCCGCTGACCGCCTCTGCCGGGCCTCTTTTGCAGCATATTATTGAGGACATCGAATTATTTGCCTTTTTTAAACGTTTTTCTTCGCAGGCCGATGGTGATAACAAGATCCGTGCCTGCCGGGCCTTTGTCCGTTTTGCCCGCAGGTCGGGATTGGACGTGCGGGCCTTTCTCCAGCATATTGATGAGCTGCGGGCCGGAGAGGTCGACGGCGGCGAAAGTCTGCTGATAACCTCCATCCACAGGGCCAAGGGCTTGGAATGGCCGCTGGTGCTGCTGCCCGGCCTTGAGGACGGGATGATTCCCTACCACCGTGATGAGGAGGATGGGGACGGCCCCTGGGAAATAGAGGATGAGCGGCGGCTGATGTATGTGGGTATGACCAGGGCCGTGGAACAACTGGTTCTGCTGCATCCGGTTGATTCCCGTTTTGAGCGGAGGAACAGGGCCGGAGACTGCCGAAGTCCGCTGTCAACGGAAGACGGCTCCTGTCCCGCCTCCTGTTTTCTCTATGAGATGAACCTGCGGGTAAGTGATCAGGTAGGCGACAGGATTGCCAGCCCTAAACCGGAGGCAGGGGGTATAGCCGCCAGAAATATTGAGATCGCCCGTGCTTATCTGTCGGCGGTGGGGGTTGATGCCCCCCTGGAACAGGAGAGCAACCGGCCGAAGACCGGCCGTGCCACTGGGAGAAAGAAGAAAAAACGCAAAAAAAAGACATGGCTTGGTGCAAAAGAACTTCGCCGGGAAATGCAGGTTCACCATAAGACCCTGGGAACCGGTACCGTGAAATCCATCGGCCATGCCCAGGGTATTGTGACGGTTGAATTTGCGGAATTCGGTCTGCAGAACCTGGTGATAAATCTGGCAAAACTGCGGCGCGCGCCGGGCGAAAAACCGGATTAGTCCGGATATTTCACAAAGGTCGTCGCAGCAGGCCGCTCGGAGTTTTCGCTTACCTGTGAAATATCCGGGTTGGAGTGTATTGACACTGCCTTCAAACAGACCTGAAAACTGGATTACCGACTAAAAGATCTCGGAAATGACGGAAAAGGTGGCCTGCGGAAATGAGGTTTTCTTACCGGAAAATTGCGCTGAGCGCTGAATAGTTGTGGTTCACCGCAGAGCGGAGGAACCAGAGGCAATCACAATCTGTACTGACGAGCGTGTAGGTCTAAGCGGACATTGATGGATCCGAACATCCGGGGGCACCTGATTACCACCTGATTGTCCTTGTGTATCAGGCAGGCAGCAGATGAAGACCTTTTATGGTGATGGCGGCTGCAACCTCCATGCCGACGGTTGGTACAAAGGAGAAACGTTGTATTTCCCGTTGTGAAAAGGCAGTGTGGAGAATGGCACCATTTTCCAGAGCAAGTATAAATTCGGTCTGCTCGCCGCCGGGATGCAGTGCAACGATGCGGGCCGAACCCTGCCACCAGTAAGCATCACCCGATTGTCTGGGCGCCAGTTCCACTGCCTGGCCGGGAAAGGTGAGCACCATTTTTCCGGTTTGTCTGCTGATCGTCGGTAACAGCCCGGGTTCAAGTGTTCCCATGCCCTCAATCTCGAATATCCCGTTCTTCCTCAACCGGACCGGAAGAAAATTTTTCAGCCCCATCAGTTCCGCAACAAAGCGATTCTTCGGCCGGCCGCAGACCTCCCCGACGGTTCCCTGTTGCAGGATTTTTCCCTGGTTCATCACCGCCATCCGGTCGGCCAGGAAAAAGGCTTCCTCCATATTATGAGTAATGTGCAGGATGGTCATGCCCAGTTCCCGGTGGATGCGTTTGAGTTCATCGCGCAGAAAATTCCCGGTCAGCCGGTCAACAGCGCTCAGCGGTTCATCAAGTAGCAGCACCTCCGGTTGCAGCACCAATGCCCGGGCCAGGGCCGACCGCTGGCGTTCTCCGCCGGAAAGATTGGCGGGCAGGCGGGTCAGCAGGTGGGAAATGTTCAAAAAATCAGCCATGGCCCGCACCTGGAGGTCGATATCCTTGGGCGCGGTCTTTCGCATCTTCAGGCCAAAGCCGATATTATCAAAAACAGTGAAGTGGGGAAACAGGGCGTAATCCTGGTAGACGATGCCGAGATGCCTTTTTTCCGGTGCTGTCCGGGTGATGTCCCGGCCGTGCAGCAGTATCCTGCCGCTGCCCGGAGCATACAGGCCGGCAATGGTTTCCAAGAGCACGGTTTTCCCCGCCCCCGTGGGACCGAGCAGGACCAGGTATTCTCCGGCCCGGATATGAAGATGGATCCCACGCAGGTGGAAACTGCCGA
>JALSNT010000209.1 GCA_026986885.1 Desulfobulbaceae bacterium | reverse complement strand
ATAACATCATCGGCCGTACGGGCATAATCATGCAGATGGCGATCAATCAGCTCTTCCTGAGCCTCTATACCAAACATATTCCCCAGCAGCCGATGCGTTCGCCCGGAGGTTTGACAACGAAATTCCCGACTGTTTAGAAGAGACGAAATTTCATCAAATGCAGTAACGCCTAAAAAATCGAAAATCTGATTGCGAACCGCCCGGTACTTGGTTTTCATGAGGTGGTCGCCCCGAATTGCTCGAACCCACTCTTTTGTCGAACGGGAAAAGGGGCGGGTAAGGGGCGGCATATCACCAACCGCAAATGGGCCATCCTGCAGCATGGCGGAAAAAATCGATTTGCTCTGCAAAATACTCATGATGGTCCCGGAGAGAAAAGGTTAACAGACTCAAAAAAACATGAAACAGTGCGCTTATTTTTTGCCGCCCTGTCCCAAGAGAAATCCGTTTGACCAAGCGAAGATAACTGCCGGTTAACTTCTACCAAAAAAGATGACGACTGCCCATGAATTTATGCTGATCAAATCCACCGGCAGCCGCGTTTACGGGAGGGGGCGGAACCCAACCGCGTGAGGCTGGGTTCACTGTTTGTTGCAACAGGCTTATTCGGACCGATAGAGGTTTTTAAAATGAAAAACTCGCCGAAATACCGCCATATACGAAGATGGAATCATCGCCATCGGCGTTTGCATCCTCCAGAACATCCCGGGCATCACCGCCAAGGGCAAAAGAGTAATAAAGCTCAGGGGTTATAACGAGATTATCGGTCACCGTGTAACTCATGCTCAGGGAGAGAACCCCGTCATGAAAATCACTGTATGAAGAGGTGGCATCATTTGGATCCGCCAGGGTGGACGCATCATCAACGGCAAGATAGCTGACCTTGGCGCCGAGGTTCAGGGCAAGGTCATCCATCAGATCAAAGGAATGGGAAACCGCAAGTGTAATATACCAACCCGGTGCCGAGGCAATATCCCGATAGACGGTCAGGGTGGGAGCGCCGATGACATCAACACTGAGTCCGCCATAGATTTCCTGGGTATCGTCTATGCCTTCAAGGGCATAATAAATATAGCCGACCGTATAACCCAACATCCCGTACGAACCGTCATACGACAGGGTCATGTCCGTCTCATTCCAGTTATTACCGTCCTCATCATACAGGGGAGTTGCCTGATCAGTGTCAAGGTTTCCCCAGAGATTGAAAGCAAAGCCCCGGTAGCCAACGGTCACCGATGGCTGGATGACCAGGCTGTCCTTGCTGAGTTCATATCCACGCCAGACATATTTGGAATACATCCCGATGGTAATATCAGCTGTCGGCGCATTAGACTCCTCGCCCATAACCATAACAGGACTCACCAGCAGGGACACGCCAATGATAGATCCTGCCAGTACTCCGGCCAGCACATTTTTCCTTCTTTCCATTTCTCTCTCCTGTTCTATTGTTTTTTTCTTTCAGGCAATACTGCCGTCAAAGTATAATCCGCGACCCGGTTATCCTGAAAAAAGCTACCGTCACGGCCACGGAGCACAATTTAATCAACAAAATGCCCGCCTTTACCATGCCTATAGTATCAAATTATATGCCACAAAATTGAAATACATGGAAATACACGAACAAAGGCGATACAACAGGAGGAAAGAAAAAAACAAATGAAACAGCTCAACCAAAATACACGGATAACCTGTCAATAATCAAACAATAATGTACATATAAAAAAGCAGAAATTACATAAAAGTAAATAATGTGTCGCTGACGAGCAGGCAAAAAAAATACCCGTCAATGATCATTGCATTGACGGGTATTTATCCGTAACAGAGAACAGAAGTATGGCGGCAGTCTATTTTCCGCCTGCGGCGTACATAACTGTTGTTGCCTACTCTTATACTCTCTGTTTCATAGTTTGTTGTGCTGCCGAAGTATGGCAGTTTATCCATCAGGAAACAAAAAAATTACTTTTTGGCCTCCATGGCCTTTTCCTTAACACTCTGAGCCGCATGCTCCGTTGCCTCAGCAGCATCATGAACAACCTTCTTACCGGCATGCATCGCCTTATCAGCCATTTCCGAAGCCGCAGTCTTTGACGACTCGACGGCCTCACCAGCGGCCTCTTTCGCCTGCTCAGTCATCTTTTCCGTCGCCTCAGCAGCATCATGGGCGGCAGCCTTGGCCTCTTCCACCGCACCCATAGTCGCAGCCTTTGCCGCCTCCATAGCCTCGTGTGCGGCTTGTTTTGTCTTCTGAACGCCTTCCTGGGAGGCCTCAACCGCACCATGGGCAGCATCCTTTGTTGTCTGCACGGCTGCGCCTGCAGCCTCTTTGGTTTTGTCAGCCGCTTTTTTTGCCTCATCAGTGCTGCAGCCGGAAAGGAACAATACCAACAGGCCAACCATAACCAATGTAAATTTCTTCACTACCTTACCTCCATTTTCTTGTTTTCTCGAAAACAGATTGCTTGATTAACCTATCATGCCAACCCGTAATCCGCGAATATATCGCTTGATATTAATAGGAAAAACCGAATCAGTAAAGAATATAACGCCATAAAGTAAACCGCCTCGGCTACCTTGCCGGGGCAAACCACCTTCCTGGTACGGCTACATTCTTACTACAGCTTCCAGGGCTTTCAGGAAGACACCCGTTCCCTTACCTCTGACGGGGAAAAAAGAACATGGAGGCATGTGCATTGCTTTTTGAAAAATCGTATCCCATGCTCCTGGAGCAGGATTTCAAGGAATAGGCCCCTTATATTTACTACGCTATGAAAACGATTACTTATCACCAGCTACCGGCATGTTGGTCAGAGGTAATTGTATTAATGGGATTATTACACTGCCAGGTAGCGACTCTGCACCTCTTTGTTGCTGCTGATTTCACAGCTGCTGCCCTGGTGGCGGATAAGCCCCTTGTCGATGACATAGGCCCGGTCGGCAATGCCCAGAGCGAAATGGGCATTTTGCTCTGACATTAGAATCGGCATGTCGCTTTTCAGTTTGGCTATTACTTCTCCCAGTGACCCGACAATGACCGGGGCCAGGCCTTCACAGGGCTCATCCAGGAGCAGGAGCCGGGGATTACCGGCCAGAGCCCGGGCAATAGCCAGCATTTGCTGTTCGCCGCCGCTCAATTCACCCCCCCGGTGATGGCGCAGCCTGGTGAGCAGCGGAAAGGTGGAGAAAAGGCGGGCTAAATCCCATGGCTGTTGGCCGGGTCGCGGCGGCCGGGTCGCCACTTCAAGGTTTTCTTCCACGGTCAGGTTGGGAAAAATGCGCCTTTCTTCCGGTACATAACCAATTCCAGAACGAATATTGGCGTACACCGGCCGGCCGCTGATCAGGATTTGCTGGAAGTGAATGGTTCCCCTGGCCGGAGGATTATAACCGGCAATACTGCGCATGGTGGTGGTTTTTCCGGCCCCGTTGCGACCCAGCAGGGCGACAATCTCACTTTGACCGACATGCAGGCTGATGCCCTGGAGGATGTAGCTGTCACCGTAGTAGACATGAATATCATCAAGGTTCAGCATTGGATGGTTCCTCCTCCCAGATATGCTTCCCTGACCTGGGGATTGGCACGGATTTCCTCCGGGGTGCCGGTGGCCAGCAGCCCCCCTTGGTAAAGGACAAAAATCCGTTTGGCAATCGAAAAAACAACTTTCATATCGTGTTCAGTGAGAAAAAAAGTAGTGCCGAAACGTTCAGCCAGTTCCTTGATCAACCGGATCATTCTTTCAGTTTCCTCCGGGTTCATCCCCGCTGTCGGCTCATCCAGGAGGACCAGTTTGGGCCTGCGGGCCAGGACAATGGCCATCTCCACCAGGCGTTTGTCGCCGTAGGCCAGTTCCCCGGCCGGTTGGTCAGCGGCGTCAAGAATGCCGATTTTACTCAAAACATCATCGGCTTTCCGGTAAAGATCTTTTTCTTTTTTCAGCGGGCGGAGAAAGGTATAGCCCCGCCGCTGTTGAAGCAGCAGGGGGATCAGCACATTTTCCCGGACGCTCAGTTCTGGAAAAATATTGGTGATCTGGAAGGAACGGAGCAGGCCCAGGGAAACAATTTTATGGGCTGGTTTGCCGGTTATTTCCCGGCCGGCAAAAAAAACCTTGCCCCGGCGGGGAGGAAAACGGCCGGAAACCACATTGTAGAAAGTAGTTTTTCCGGCCCCGTTCGGTCCGATCAGGGCGGTCAATTCTCCAGGGGGAATGGCGAGGGAAATATCATCAATAACCTGAAACTTGCCGTACGAGTGGCCCAGGTGTTCAATTTTCAGAATCGGAACATCGGTCATTTCCTGTCATCCTCCCGTTATCGGTCGAAATGTTTGACCAGTGTTCCCAGGATTCCCTGGGGGAAAAAAATTACCACCGGAATCAGGATGGCGCCCAGGAAAATCATCCAGTTATCAGTTACGTTGGTGATGACCTGTTCCAGCAGGAAGAAAACCACCGCCCCGAATGCCGGGCCGAGAAAAACCCCGGAGCCTCCTAAAATGGTCATCAAAATCGGTCGTGCCGAGTAGCTCCAGTGCATGAAGCCGGGAGTTGCCATGCTGTTGAAAAGACAGAAAAGGGCTCCGGAAAGGCCGGCCAGGCCGCCGGCGATGGTGAATGCCGTCAGCCGGACAAGACGAACATCAGCGCCGACAAAAGCCAGGCGCTCCTTGTTTTCCCTGGCTGCGGTCAGGATCAGGCCGAAGGGGGAGCGGACCAGGCGCCAGAGGAAAAATATACCGGCAAGAACAACAAAAAGAATGAAAAGATACATGATGCGGGGATCAAAAAGCGAGAGTTCGAAGCCGGGCAGTTTCAACGCCGGGATAACTGCCAGTGGCAGACCGTCGCTGCCGCCGGTCAATTCAATCCAGTTGTGGGCGATGGTAAACAGCATCATGCCGAAACCCAGAGTAATCATGGCAAAATATATTTCATCCCGGCGGACACAGAGATAGCCGATAACTGCCGCCGCCAGGGCGGCGCTGATGGTACCGGCTAACATGATCAGGGTCAGGGACTGCCAGCCTTTGAGAATCAAAAGGGCGACAACGTAGGCGCCAACCCCGAAAAATCCGGCCTGGCCGAAAGACAACAGGCCGCTGTAGCCCAGCAGCAGGTTGAAGCTCATGGCGAACAGGGCCATGATCAGGATTTCCCCGAAAATAAAAGTCCAGTAGGTCGGCAGGAAAAAAGGGCAGCCAATGAGAAATCCGATCAGAAAGATGAAAAAAATGACGGTTTTCGGCCGGCCGGAATGATTTTTCATCGCTTATGCCTCCCGTCCGAAAAAGCCCCGGGGCCTGATCAGCAGCACCAGGGCCAGGAGAATGTAGGGCAGGGCCATCTGGGCCCGGCCGGCAAAAACGGTGCCGAACGATTCCAGCAGGCCAAGGAGCAGGGCGCCGACAAAAGCGCCGGGGAAGCTGCCCATGCCGCCGATGACCACGACGATAAAGCTTTCAATGATAATACTTTCTCCCATGGAAGGGGCGACGCTCTGGTGCGGGGCAGCCAGCGCCCCGCCAAGGGCGGCCAGCCAGGAGCCGAAAGCGAATACCGCGGTGAACAGTAAAGGCACCCGAATGCCGATTCCCTCGGCCATTTCCCGGTCGACGGCTGCCGCCCGGATGATTCTACCCCAGCGGGTGAAATGAAAAAAACTCCAAAGGGCAATACCGATCAGCGGCCCGATGATGATGAGGAAAATTCGATAGACGGGATAGGAATGGCTGAAAAGCGGGATGGTACCGGCAAGAATTTTCGGGGCGTCAACCACGTGGTAGCCGGCACCCCAGATAATTCTGACTGCGTCATCCAGAACCAGGAGGATGGCGAAGGTCAGCAGTAGCTGGAAAGAAACATCTCTATCATACACTCGGCGCAGCAGGAATTTTTCGATAACAATACCCAGCAGGGCAACCGCCAACGGACCGATCAGTATTCCCAGCCAGAAGGATGGCACCACGTGCATGACCTGCATGCAGAGATAGGCCCCCAGCATGAAAAAGGAGCCATGGGCAAAATTCAATATTCCAAGGACGCCGAAAACAGTTGTCAGCCCCACTGAAATCAAAAAGAGCAACATCCCCCAGCTGAGGCCGTTAAGCAGGTTGGTTACCAGGCTTTCCAAAAATGATCTCCATTTTTTGTAGATAAATACGGTGGAGGTTTTTAAAAAACCTCCACCGGGCTTTCGCTCATTCTCGCAGCCTCGTTTATTTCATCGTGCAGCCGGTTTGGCTGACCGCCGGGGTGATGTCAACACCCTTGAAAATTTTCATCGGCTTGAGGATGCGGATCGGGTAGTTGGGATCAGCAGCCGTCTTGCCCCAGCAGGCGTCGGTTACCGCCTGGTGGTCTTCAGGACGGATGTAAATGGTCCCCACCGGCAGCTCAACTTTCAGGCCTTCCAGGGCCTTGATAATCGCTTCCTTGTCTATTTTCCCCGCCTTTTCCGCCGCTTTTTTGTAGGTGTAGATAGCGCCGTAAGCTCCGTGGGCATTGTAGGAAGGATATTCCTGGTAACGGCGGTAATAATTTTTGACGAAGGTTTTGTTGAGGGCGGACTGGTTGGCCAGGAACCAGTACCGGCTGCCAACCCACAGACCTTCCGGCATTTTGTCTTTCAGGGCGCTTAATACTTCAGTGGCGGCCCCGAGGGTAACGAGAACTTCAAAATCACCGTTGAAAAATCCCATTTCCGATCCCTGGCGGATGAAATTGATCAGATTGCCGCCCCATAAGGAAACCAGGACGCCATCGGGTTTTGACTGCATCACCTTGGTGATGTAAGCGCTGAAATCGCTGGTTTTAAAAGGCGGAAAGGCTACCTTGTCTTTGCTCATGAAGCTGGTGTCGGGCTTGATCTCCTTGAGATATTTTTGAAAATATTCCCATGACTGGTGGCCGAATGCGTAATCGGGGCCGATGGTGGTCCAGGTTTTGGCCTTGGTCTGGGCGGCCAGGCTGGCGGCGGCTTTTACGTTCTGGGCCAGGTTGAGTGAAATTCTGAAGGTGTAGCGGTTGCAGACGTTGCCGGTGACGTCAGGGGTGGCCGCGTGGGTGATGATCAGCGGAGTTTTCATCTGCGGAATGGAAGGCACTACTGATTTGGCGACCCCGCTGGAATCAAGGCCGATCAGACAGTCAACCTTCTGCTGGTAGACCAGCTTGCGAATGGCCCGCAAGGCGACGTCAGGCTTGCCGGTGGAATCTTCAAAGAAGGCTTTAACCGGATGCCCGAGGATGCCGCCGGCCTGGTTGATTTCATCAACCGCCATCAGGGCTCCTTTTTTGGCAAATTGTCCATAAGTGGCAAAAGGGCCGGACATGATATAGGTAAAGCCCAGCTTTACCGGTTTAGCGGCCCAGAGCGGGGAAAGGCCTGAAAATCCTACCAGGCTGAACATAAGTATCGCGGCTAACAGTTTTTTTCTCATCTTCTTCCTCCATTTCCTGTTTTTATTGAAAAATATCAGATAACTATCTTCCGAACTGCCGATGAACGGTCTTGTTTCCCAAGATTTATTCCGGAATCACCGGTGGCGGTATGCCCTGCTCATCCCAGCCGTGCAGGTGGTAATAATCCTGGAGCATTTTTCCCAATTCCGTTTCAGCGATGACTTTGCCTGAATCCTGGAGCTTTTGGTGTAAAAATTTCGGCAGCCGGTCCTCAGCAGGATTCATTCCCTCACGCAGGTTGAAGCGGCGAACAATATCAGCAATTTTCAGGGCCATGGTCTCGAGTTTTTGCCGGTCAAGGTCGAGGCCGGTAGCAGCCCGGATAATCTCCATCAGTTTTTCCCAGGGGTAAAGATCTCGGTAGAAACGACAGAGGATCAGGGTGTCAAAAATGGTGAGCCGGTTTTCAAAATCAAGAAACAGTTCCGCTTTATCATCTGTTTGCTCCGGATCGATCATGCCGCTCAACTCGGCCTTGTAAAAAGTCGAGCGCAGATGACAGGCTCCACGATCAGAGGTCGCATAGGCAAGCCCCATTCCTTTGAGTGCCCGGGGATCATAGCCGGCCGGTTCCATCCCCTTGACCTGGACGGCAATATCCTCGAGTTTCCAGGCTTTGGCCGCTGCCCGGATGCCATCGGCCAGAATGGCACCGATGCCGTTTCTATCGGCAATTTCAGCCAGTAACGTGGCGATGGCATCAACATTGCCGTAATCAATGGGGTAGTCAATCCGGCCGTGTCGAACCGCTTCGATGGTGAAAGCACAGAGATTGCCGGCGGTGATGGTGTCCATCCCCAGCCGGTCGCAGATATCGTTGAGATAGGCGATTTCCTCAATGCTGTCTACCTGGCAGAGGCCGCCGAAGGCATAGATGGTTTCATATTCCGGGCCTTCAATTTTAAGACCGGCATGCCGTCCCCGGGTGATGGTTGTCTGCCGGCCACAGGCCATAAAGCATTTAAGACAGGCGTGGGGTTTGACCGTACAGCGTTCGTGCAGGGCTTCGGCGCTGATTTGGGGCCATTGTTCATAGGTTCCCCTGGACCAGTAGCGGGTCGGAAAGGCCCCGGCTTCATTCATGATTTTGACCATCATCGGGGTGCCCATTTTTTTATAGGCCAAAACTCCTGGATTGTCATGGTTGTCGCGGGCCAGCTCTCTGGCCAGCAAAGCCACCTTTTCGGCGTTATGGAGAGGCCGCTGCCGATCACCTGCAAACAGGATGCCTTTAAGTTTTTTGGCCCCCATGACCGCCCCCAGACCAGTGCGCCCGGCCGAGCGCCAGTAGTCATTTTCAATCACCGCGAAACGGACCAGTTTTTCACCCGCCGGGCCAATGACCACCGCTCCTTTTTTGCTGCCGGGGGTATTATTGTCCCGGCTGAAATGTTCATGGATGAGGTCTTCACTAGCGAACGTGTCCCGACCCCAAATATCACCGGCAGGATGGAATTCGGCGCCCCCGGGATGAACTCTCATGACCAGTGGTTCCCGGCTCCGACCACTGATGACCATGGCGTCAAAACCGCAGGAATCGATGGCTTCGGGAACCCGGCCACCGGCGTAGGATTCGCTGTAGATGCCGGTTTGAGGGGATTTGCTGAATACCCCATAGCGGCTGGAGCCCCAGACCCGGCTGCCGGTGAAGGGACCGGTGGCGAAAATAAGCCGGTTTTCCGGGGCCAGGGGATCAATCCCGGGAGGATTGAGCTTATATAAGAGGCGGGAAGCCAGTCCTTTGCCGCCCAGCCATTGCGGCTGCAGATCTTCAGCAATCGGTTCAATATTAAATGTCCTGCGTCCCAGATCAAGATAGAGAATGCGACCGTAAAATCCGTTCATCAACTTTTTCTCCAGCAAAGGTTTTTTCCCGGCTAAAAGGTCGGTGGTGAGATAACCCAGATCAGCACCGTGTCAACGCTGCCGGTGTTCCGGTAGCCATGTTGTCTGCTTGATTGGAAATAAAAAGCATCGCCGGTTTCCAGCTCGTACACCTGGTTGTCGACCGTCAGCTCCAGGCTGCCTTCCAGAACAAGGCCCAGCTCCTCGCCCTGATGGCTGTAAAATCCCTCACTGCCGCTGCCCGGCTTGACAATTTTATAGAGCGGTTGCATGGTTTTCCGCTTGACATTGCGGGTCAGCAGCTCGCTGTAAACCTCGGTGTGGGGAAATTTGAACTGTATCCGCTCATTTTTACGGGTAACTACCTGGTCCTGTTCCTGATCTTCATCCCTGATCAGGTCGATAATGCTGACTTCCAGGGCATTGGCGATTTTTTTCAGGGTAGCGATGGACGGGCTGGCCAGGCTACGTTCGACCTGGGAAAGAAAGACATCACTGCAACCGGCTCCGGCGGCTACCTGTTTCAAGGTCAACTGTTTGGTGGTCCGCAGATCCTTAATTCGCTTGCCGATATTTTCCATGATAAACAGTAATAGCAGCCTGATTGTTTGCTGAATTAACTAATACTTCATAAGACATGCATAATTTATAGTTGTTGTCAATAAAAAATATATGTTTAGTGGTTGAAAAGTTGCCCACAGGTGCACAAATAAATGACTAAGCTTGTTGACTTGCATTGCCTGGCAGTAGTGCCGGTATGCTTTTTGCCTTGATTTCAAACTTCGCAGCAAGGGTAATTTCAGCGCTTTCCGACGCTCGATTGCCAGCTTTTCCAGCGGCTCATGACGCTAAAGTTGCCGAACTCGCCCTTACGTGCTCAGGCAGGGAACTTTTACGCTTTAATCGCCTGTATGCGTGCGACGAACAACAGGCAGGCCGGGAGAAGAGACAGCATCTCACAATGTCGTGCTTGCAATCACCCCAGTTGATGGTGTGCAAATTTCCAACCAAACATTACTGACTGCCGGGAGCAAATTAACGGCTGTTCGGGTTTGGCGCGTAGCGAGTTTAGCTGCAGGACAAATCACCACGATGATGATTTGCGGTGGACTATGGAGGACATTGCTTTAGCTAAAAAGCAAGAAAAAAGAAAAAGGCCGAAACCCCATGTATTCATGCGGTTCCGGCCTTTATTTTATGGTGCTCCCGGCGTGATTCGAACACGCGGCACCAGGATTAGGAATCCTTTTTTACTTGATTTTATCTTGCTATTTTTCCGTTATTCAATATAATATTCAATATTTTTTGGGACACTCACGGGACACCAAACATAAAAACAACAGGGATAAAATGGCAACCATTGTTCGTCGCGGAAAAGGCCAGTGGCAGGCAAAAATCAGAAAAAAGGGTTACCGCCGGCTAAGCAAGACATTTTACTATCGTGATGAGGCCGTGGCCTGGGCCAGGGAAATTGAATCCAAAATGGATAAAAATCTGTATTTCGACACCACGGAAGCAGAAAACACAACCCTGCTTGAAGCGCTGAAACGTTATTCCAAAGAAATAACGCCAAAAAAGAAAGTGCCTGAAGTTGAGTTGGGGCGGATCAGAAGATGGCAGCAACATCACCTGGCGGCCTGCTCCCTCATTGCAATTCGCGGCAAAGATATGGCCGATTTCCGCGATCAGCGTCTGGCGGAAGGAGTGTCATCAAATACAATCCGCCTGGAACTTGCCATTATTTCACACCTGTATACGATAGCGCGAAAAGAATGGGGCATGGAAAACCTTGTCAACCCTGTTTCCAATATCAGGTTACCCCGACCGTCCCGAGCCAGAGACCGGCGCCTGATCAACGATGAAGAAAAACGGCTTCTCACAGCGGCCCGGAAAAGCCGGAGCCGTGTTATTGAACCGGTTATTATTCTTGCCCTGGAAACAGCTGCCAGACGGGCTGAAATAGTCTCTATGAAATGGAAACATATTGATCGACAAAACCGTACTTGGTTCCTTCCGGAAACCAAAAATGGAACGGCAAGAACCGTTCCCCTGTCCAGCAATGCGATTGCCGTGCTTAAAACATTACAAACAGAACCGACCCGTATTGACGGAAAAGTGTTCGGAGTTAAAACACACAGCATTACCCAGGCATTCAGCCGTTGCTGTAAAATGGCAAAAATAGAAGGTCTCCGATTCCATGACCTGCGCCATGAAGCCACCAGTCGCTTTTTTGAGCGGGGCCTGAACATGATGGAAGTCGCCTCCATCACCGGCCACAAGGATCTGAAAATGCTGAAACGCTATACCCACCTCCGGGCCGAGGATCTGGCCAGAAAACTGGGGTAACGCCGTTGTTATCCGATTAAAGAAATTTATTTTCCCATAAATCCGTTAAAAATTGTTTCCAATGCAAACACAGAACCGGTCCCTCCTGAAACGGGACCGGATCCTGACTGACAAGAAGATAGTTCTTGAAAATATGTTCCTCTGCCAGATAACGCAAACCTTTCATGTCGCGACTTGATACCCGGGTCGAGGCCTTTACCTCGATTGCCGTTGTTGTTCCAAGAAGAAAATCCACTTCCTGACCATTTTTTGTGCGCCAGTAGGTCAACTGTTCTTTTTTACGCTGATAACTTAAATAGGCTTGCAGCTCCAGACAGATGAACTGTTCAAAATTTTTCCCGTACAGATTGGAGTTTCGTTCTATTGTTCTGATTTCGGCCAGGGTATTGCCGACACCGGGATCAAAAAAGTAAAACTTTGCCGTCTTCAAAGCCTTTCTTTTTTTTGACTCTGTCCAGGCCGGAAGAAGATGACCAACCAGGGTGTCCTGTAACAGGGAAACATATTCACTGACAGTTGAAGGCGGAACCTGGGCGTCATTGGCCAACTTGGCAAAGTTGAGTATTTCCCCGTTTGCCAGGGCAATGGTCTTTAAGAAGCGACTGAACGGCGGCAACCGCCGGATCAATCCTTCCGCCATTATTTCCTCACGCAGATAGGTATTGACATATGCATCCAGCTCTTCTTCCGGATAATCACTAAGATATACAGCCGGCAGGCTGCCATGCAGAAGGTATCGATCCAGATCAAATCGTTCAAGTTCCCTGTAAATAAAGGGAAACATCTGCGCCTGCCACACCCGGCCCGCCAACAGGTTGGCTCTCCCCCGTCGCAGCTTTCGGGCGCTGGAACCAGTGAGAAGAAAGGTCACCCGCTCCGACTCTATGAGGCGATGCACCTCGTTGAGCAGTTCCGGTATTCTCTGGATTTCATCAATAACGATGATTTTACCTGATCCCGCCCTGATGATGGCCTCGAGATCGTGGGGCGCGGCGGAAAGCCTGAGATAAAAACGAGAGTTCAGAAGGTCAATTACCGTCGCGCTATCAGCCAGTTGCTGTCGGATCAGGGTTGATTTACCCGTAGCGCGGGGACCAAAGAGAAAAAACGATTTGCGTGCCAGTAACGGCTTGATCTTCAGTTGTCGCTCTATCATTTTCCGTAATATTATTGTTGATTATCAAGATAATCAACAATAGCATTGCGCATAAAGCAAGTCAAGATGATAACGCCCGCACAAAAGGCGAGGGAACCGGTCCCAGACCACCGGCCAGGGCAATTGTTGCATTTTAACGATACAATCGTTAAATTTCATTGTATAATGACGATTTCATCGTATATTTATTTCCTGGAAAGAAATTATGAATATCCTGCAACGCCGCCTTACACCGAAAATTGAACATTCCCTCAAGACCGACAGAGTCACCGCCCTCATGGGCCCCAGACAGGCGGGTAAAACCACGTTGGTGTTACTGACCGCCCCAATAGAGCCATTCCATGATCGCCTTAATAGAGCCACCTGAAGATCGGGCTAATGAAACCACCCTGTGACCGGGGTAATGGAGCCACTTCGGGATCGGCCTAATGGAGCCAC